>WFVK01000099.1 GCA_015491705.1 Nitrospirota bacterium
ATAAAATCATAGCCGGCAGGCGGGAGAACCAGCCGGAAAACTCTACCTTAACCGTTTAACCCTGAACCCTGAACAGGCTCTTACGGCGGGCTTTTCTGCCGGTTTATGCAACGTTAAGGTTATTTTAATACATAAATACATATTAACATTCTGCTTTAATTTTTTGAGATTCGTATGTCAGGTTGAATAAAGTCTTCATCAACCGTCCGGCCGACAATTTGGTGTGCAAGCCATGCGATGGAGTTGCCCTTTCAGCTTGCGGTATCCGCCCTGTTCTGGAATTATGCTGTCGCTCATGTTGCGGAAAGAGCCGAATCCCGGCAGGAGAACCCGCCGGGAAACTCTACCTTAACCGTTTAACCCTGAACCTCAAACAATGTTCAAGGTAAACACCCTGTAGTCGGCGTCAGGGAAAATGTTGTCCATGTGCTCTATTGCCGAGAGGCGCTCCTCATTAACCGAGTTCCGCTCTACTGCATCGGCGAGGTAGCGGAATCTGGCGGTGTGATCCCTCACACGGCGCTCTGCATATTCCGAGGCGGTCCCGCTGTTGATGATAAACGGCCAGTCCGAACTCTGCGCAAGGAACAGTTCGCGCATGCACTGATTCAGCGCCCTCCGTATGAGCGCGGGCACCCTGCCCCTGGCGTATTTCAGGGCGAGGGCCTTCATCCTGTGGCCGCATTCATAAAGCAGCGGGTATATCCAGTCGGTCTTTCCATTGAGCCATGTCTCAAAATACCCCTTATCCCCCCATGTGGACGGGCACGGCATCCCTGTCTGGTGAACGGGATGCCTCTCCAGGTACCCCGAGAGCGTGGTCAGCTCCAGGGTATCCTGGTCAAACGCGGCCTTGCGTATGACAAAATCAAGCCAGCGCGGCCCCTCGAACCACCAGTGCCCGAACAGTTCCGCATCAAACGGCGCCACAATCAGGGGCGCCGTCTCCATGGCGGCTTCAAGGTATTCAATGTGGGCGATCCTCTTGTGCAGGAAGTCTCCTGCGTGCTGTGCGGCCCGCTCTGTCGCGGTACCGGGATGGTACGGCTCTTTCCATGCGGTGGGGCCGGTTATCCGGAAATACTTGATCCCCGTATCCACGCGGATGTCCCCTGCAATGTAGGGATGTATGTATTCATAGTCAAGGTCATAGCCTATATCGCGGTAGAACTCCCGGTAGTCGGGGTCACCCGGATAACCCTCACGGGCTGACCAGACCTGCTTTGTGCTGTCGCGGTCGCGCCCGAATGCGGCTATGCCGGAGGGGGTGTAGACAGGGGCGTGAACGCTGTAAAAAGGGGTGGTGTCCGCATACTCGATACCGTGGGATTCCGTGATGAAAAACCGTATGCCTTCCCTGGCGAGGATCCCGTCAAGAAACGGTGAAAAGGCGCATTCCGGAAGCCACATGCCGCGGGGACGGAATCCGAAGACGCTCTCAAAATAGTCCAGGCCGTTGATAATCTGGGCTGACACTGCCTCAGGCTGTGAGGCGAGCAGGGGGAGTATGGCATGTGTTGAAGATGTGGTGATCAGCTCGACAGCGCCGCATTCGCTGTACTGCCTGAACGCAGCGGCAAGCCTTCCCTTATAGCGGACTGCAAAGATATCCCTTGCCTCGCGGAAAAGCCCGTGATACATCTTTGCAAGACCGTGGAAGTGAGGTTCATGGCTTGTGCGCTCCATCTCCTTTTCGCTGAGCTCGATCAGCCCCGAGAGATGTCTTTCATACCGCTGCCGGAGCAGGGGGTCTTCCATCATGGCGACAAGGCTCGGCGACAGGGAAATGACGAGCCTGAAGCGGACGTTTTCGCTGACAAGCCTTTCGAGGACCTTGACCAGCGGGATATAAGTCTCTGTCATGGCTTCAAAAAACCAGCGCTCCTCAAGAAATGAGTCGTATTCAGGATGGCGCACATAAGGCAGGTGGGCATGCAGGACAAATGCAAGATACCCCTTAGGCATGTTCGCGCCTCCCCCGCAGGACAATCTCGTAATACATGTAATGCTGGACAGCGGCATTCTCCAGCGAAGGGCCGCGGCCTGCGCTCTTCCGGGCCGCGGCCTGCAGCATGCTGTCCCTCAGCGGATTAAACAGCATCTCCTGTATCCCCCACACTATTGAACCCGGGTTATCAAAGGTTACAAGGCCGGTCCCGCCGTGAACCACGCAGTTGATGCCTGCCTGGCGGGTGGTGAGCACAGGCCTTCCGTGCTCGATCGCCATGCGGGCCAGTGCTTCATCCTGCCATGTGCGAGCCGGGATAACCACAAAATCCGATGACAGGAGTACATGCCTGAAGTCCCTGTGGGAGACATGACCGATAAACCGGCATCTGCCGCTGATCCCGGCGCGCCGCGCCCGCTCCTCGAGTTCGTCCTTCAGGGGTCCGTCTCCGGCAAAAACAAAATGCACGGTTCCGTGATTCCGGCACACAGTGGGCAGGGCATCCATCAGCAGGTCGGCCCCGGCGGCATGGGACATCTCGCCTGCAAAGAGCACGACAGGGACGTCCCGGGGCAGATTAAGGCGGTACCCGATTGCGGACGGCTCCCCTGAATCATCAGGGGGCCCTTCATGCAGGGCATCCGGAATTACGACCACTTTTTCCGGAGAAGCGCCGTACACATCGGTCACATGTACGCGTGCGGATTCATCAGGAACTATGACGAGGGCCGCGCCGCGTACCGCCTTTCCCTCCCACGAGCATATGAGGGCTGAGATGTCATCCATGTCACCATGTCCTGCCCTTTCGTATGCAGTGGAGTGCACGGATAAGACAAGGGGTATCTTCAACCGCCCTGATGCGGCAAGGGCCGCGTGCGAGGAACACCGGTCATGGCAGTGTATCAGGTCAAAGGGGGCCTGCCGGTGAGCCCCTGTCAATTCATCGCGCAGCCTCCCTGAAACACGCCGCATCCTGTCTGCCCCTGCCTTCCCGCCCCTGCCTTTAACCGCCACCGTACGCGGTGAAAACATAGACGCATTCACCCCGAACTTTCCGAGGGCCGCGGAAAGATTCCTGAGAAAAGAATCAAGCCCCCCGGCTTCCCCTTCCCGGCCGGAACCGGGGAGCAGCACCGCTATGCAAAGCGGATCCTTCCTTTCGATCCCGGCCAGTTCCCGGTTCATCCTCTCGTACACAGGCGCATCGAAAATGTTTTCAACCGGAAATGTCATGTCTATCATGCCCCTGACGAAGAGCCCTTTTGTGCTGTACGTGCCGGCGCGGCGGTTGCGGCCGAAGTATGCAGTATTGGAGGTGAGCAGGGCATAGAAAGAACCGTCCGGGTTGCGGAGTCCCATCTCCGCAATGTAATTTCTTGCGGGCCTCGTGTTTCCAAAATAGTAATTACCCTCGCGCCCGCCGGCCTCTATGTCAAACCACGTGTGTGAGTTGCTCCCGTCAAAGATTATATCCGTCACGTCATGGATACGCACCACGAGGCGCGCGCCTGCGGAGACGGCCTCCTTTTTCATGCGCGCCCCGGCGAGGGTCCTGTCGCCTATATGCCAGTGGACATGGCCGAGACCGGGATGCACCATGGACAGGGCTATATAATCCGCGGTAAGGGGGGGCGGGAACTTCTGACCGGCCTCCCAGGCAATCTCCCGCATCCTTTCGCGTGAAGGCGCCTTAATCTTTCTTTTTCCTTTTTTCAATGCCACAGGTTCCCCTTAATGCGGCATAAAGCCATCGCCGCCTTATGCCGCATTAAGGATGATTTTAACATAATATCCCGAACGGATATATATGCATGTTGTAACTAATCGGATTCTTTGCTATATTTCTATATAACAAAGAACACAGCACACCGGATTCAATCCGTATGACTTTAACGGAGGCAGAGCAGCCACAATGACGGAAGTTTATCATGCACTGGGACTCAATATGCATCAGCCGCCGGGGAATCTCCTGTCCCTCCACAACTCCAGTGAACGCTGGGAGGTGCGGCAGATTCTGTGGTGTTATGACAGGCCCACGCGCATGCTGGAGGGTTATGAGGATGTGGCAAGGCTTCACATGAGTTTTTCCGGAACGCTCCTGAAACAGTTTGAGGACCCGGCGGTGCGCGAGACAATGCATGATGTGGTTGATATTGAAGACTTTCTGAACCGGTACAGACTTTCCAATATAGAATTCGTGGGAACCGGCCTGTACCATCCCGTCTATCCCCTGATCCCCGCTGCTGACTGGGATGCACACACGGAGTGGTGGATCGGCCTGGGCCGTCACCTTCTCGGGCGGGAGAGTTTTCAGGGGTTCTGGCCTCCCGAGATGGGCTTCTGCATGGAGATGATCCCCATGCTGAGACGGCACGGATACAGGTATGTTCTCGTTGATTCGTGGTATATCAAGCCGCTGCGCGAGATGCGGTGGGAAGAGTTGCGCTACAGGCCGTATATTGCACGTTATGACGGCAAGGAGATTATAGTCGTGCCGCGCGACAGGGAGCTGTCGGACGCCCAGGAATCCGGGCTCGACCCGGGGTGGTTTCAGCATGAAATATATGAAAGGACAAAGTGGTGCGACTTCCCCGCTCTTGTAACCACCTGGACGGACGGCGAAAACGGCGGCTGGTTCCGCACAACGGATACGGACGCCGGTTTCTGGGGTTATTTTTACCGCCCGATTCTCGACAGGCGCCGCGAGGGCACGCTCGGCTTCACACCGGTTCACATATCCGAGTTCATAGATATGTATCCGCCCTCCGAAGAGGTGGAAGTCCACAGGGGGGCATGGAACACCGGCCATCACTGGGGAGGTGACTTCATGCAGTGGACAGGGTCGCTTCTCCAGAAGAAGGGATGGGACGAGGTGCGGAATGCCAGCAATTATTACCGGCAGGTCAAGAAAATCTTTGACCGCAGGCACGTGGAAACAGACCGCAGCGAGGAAATACGGCAGCTCATTATGAAGGCATACGATCACATCCTGGCCGCGGAGACGAGCTGCAATTTTTACTGGGGAAGCAGGTGGGTGCACCGCTCCTTTGACGCACTTGAACAGGCATACCATCTTCTCGATACAGCAGTGGACCTGCTTTCCGGCAAAAATAAGACCGCGGCCCGGAAGGAATTCTGAATTATACTTGATAACTCTTTTGTTGTTCTGAATTTATTTCAGGCTATCTTATTGCAAACAGTAAACATTAACGTTGCATAAACGGGCGGGAGACACTGCCGGTACATTTTTCAGGCGGGCTCCCCTGCCGCAAGCGGTGTTTTTATGCAACGGCAAGGTAAAGAGAGACTGCAATGAAACAGCATATATGCATACACGGCCATTTTTACCAGCCGCCGAGGGAAAACTCCTGGCTTGAGAGGGTCGAGGGCCAGGAGTCCGCATATCCGTATCACGACTGGAATGAAAGAATCAACGCCGAATGTTATGAACCCAACACGGTTACGAGGATACTGGACGGAAGCGGGAGAATCCTCATGATTGTCAATAATTACGAAAAGCTGAGCTTTAATTTCGGCCCCACGCTCATGAGCTGGATCCAGGCCTATGCCCCCAACGTGTACGAGGCCATTATAGAGGCCGACAGGGTCAGCGCGGAAAGATGCTCCGGGCACGGCAATGCAATAGCCCAGGTGTACAACCACATGATAATGCCGCTTGCAAACAGGCAGGACAAGATCACACAGGTTGTCTGGGGCATAGCGGATTTCAGGAAGAGATTCAGCCGTTTTCCCGAGGGCATGTGGCTCCCGGAGACGGCGGTGGACCTGGAGACGCTCGACATACTGAGCGAGCAGGGCATCAAATTCACCATCCTTTCCCCGCACCAGGCCCGCAAGGTCAGCCCCCTGGGCCGGAACAGATGGCATGACGTATCGGACGGCTCTGTTGACACCACAAAGCCCTACCTGCTCAGGCTCCCGTCGGGAAGGGAGATAAGCATATTTTTCTACAACGGCGGCATATCCCACAACATCGCCTTCGGCGACCTGCTGAACAGCGGCGAGAACCTTGCAAACGCCCTCCTTGAAGCGACGAACGCCGCCAAGGACTACCCCCGCATCGTCAATATCGCCACTGACGGCGAGACGTACGGGCATCACCACAAGTTTGCCGAAATGGCCCTTGCATACTGCCTGCATCATATTGAGTCGAACAATCTTGCGAGGATAACCAACTACGGAGAATACCTTGAAAAATACCCTCCCTCCGATGAGGTCGAGATCATCGAGAATTCATCCTGGAGCTGCATCCACGGCGTGGAGAGATGGAGGGACAACTGCGGGTGCAATTCAGGCGGGCACCCCGGCTGGACACAGGCATGGAGAAAACCACTGAGGGAATCAATGGACTGGCTGAGGGACACCCTTATCCCGGTCTTTGAAAACAGGGCGGCGGAGTATCTCTCGAATCCCTGGGATGCAAGAAACGCTTATATTGAAGTGATACTGGACAGGTCGGCCGACAATGTAGAGGCATTTATAGAAAAACACGCGGCAAGGGACCTCTCCAGGGAGGAGAAGGTGATGGTTCTGAGGCTGCTCGAAATGCAGAGACACGCCATGCTCATGTATACAAGCTGCGGCTGGTTCTTTGACGACATCTCGGGTGTCGAAACCATACAGATTATGCAGTATGCATCGAGGGCCGTCAAGTATGCGGAAGAGATCGGCGGTCTCTCTCTGGAGGCGGAGTATATGAAACGCCTTGAGAATGCCCCGGGCAATAAACTCGGCAACGGAGCCGCGATCTACGAGAAGTATGTAAAGCCCGCTGAGTGCGACCTCCTGCGGGTGGGCGCGCATTATTGCATATCCTCTGTCTTTGAGGAATACCCTGAGAAGATAGACATAGGCTGTTACAGCGCAAAGAGCGACATATATGAAAAAACAGAGGCCGGGAAACTGAAGCTCGCAATCGGCAAGGCGCTTATTACGTCGAATATCACCTGGGACAGCAAACTGATCAGTTTCACAGTCCTGCATTTCGGGGACCAGAACATAAATGCGGGTGTCAGGGATTTCACCGGGGATGAGGAGTTCTCGGCCATGCACGACGAGATCAGAAAGGCCTTTGACAGCGGGGACATCCCCGAGGTGGTGAGGCTCATGGACAAACACTTTGAAAGCAATATATACTCACTGTGGCATCTCTTCAAAGACGAGCAGAAGGACGTACTGGACCAGATACTGCAATTGACCTATGAGGGGGTTGAGGCGGCATACCGGCAGATATATGAAAACAACTTTACGATCATGAATTTTTACTACAGCCTCCAGCACAGGCTGCCGAGGCCTTTTCTGGCCGCGGCCGAGTATATCATCAATTACGACCTCAAGAGAATCTTTGAAGAAGAAGAGGGAATTGATGCAGTCAAGCTGAAAAGATTAATAGACGAGACCGAAAGATGGTCGGTCAACATTGATACCACCACCATCGGATTCAAGGCCGCCTCATGGGTCAACTCCCATATGGAAAAGCTGCGTGAAACCCCGGAAGACACGGGCATTATTGAACGGATAGTAGACACGCTGGAAATCATAACACCCCTGTCGCTGTCACTGAACCTGTGGAAGGCCCAGAACACCTACTTCATGATATGGAATGATTTCTACGGCGCAATGAAGGAAAAGGCAGACGGCGGAGATGAATCCTCGCGGAAATGGACAGAGGTCTTCATGAAACTGGGCCATTATCTGCACGTTAAAATTTAGCAGGGAGGATATTTGGAAAAAAGGGGCAGCGGTATACTCCTACATATCACGTCGCTTCCGTCTCCGTACGGCATCGGGGACCTGGGGCCTGACGCATACAGGTTTGTTGATTTCCTTGCAGAGACTCACCAGAGTTTCTGGCAGATACTGCCGCTGACACGCACATGCCCCGCCTACGGCAATTCACCGTACAGCAGTTTTTCAGCCCTTGCAGGCAACCCCCTGCTGATCAGTCCCCGCCGGATGGTCAAAGAGGGCTTCATACTGGAATCGGACATCCTGGATCACCCCCCGTTTCCCGCAGCAAGGGTGGATTACAAAGCGGTCGCCGAATACAAAGAGAGGATTTTCACCATAGCCTACCAAAGGATCAGGGACAGGCTGCCGGAGCACCACGACTTCCGGAGGTTCTGCAATGAGAACGGTCACTGGCTTGATGATTACAGCCTGTTTATCTCCATAAAGCAGCACCTGAACGGGATCGAGTGGGGCAGATGGCCCGAGGAACTGAGAGACAAGAAAGAAGAGGCGGTAAAGGAATGGACCGAAAAACTGAGCGAGGACATACTAAAGGAGAAATTCCTCCAGTATATCTTTTTCAACCAGTGGTACTCGCTCAAGAACTACTGCGACAGCAAGGGCATAAAGATATTCGGGGACATCCCCATTTATGTAAACTACGACAGCTCGGATGTATGGGCGAATCCCGCGATATTCCGTCTCGATGAAGAAAAAAAGCCTGCCTTTGTTGCAGGGGTGCCTCCTGATTATTTCAGTTCCACGGGCCAGTTGTGGGGACATCCTGTATATAACTGGGACATCCTGAAGCAGACGCGCTATGCATGGTGGATAAACCGCATAGAACACAACCTGAAGCTCTTCCACCTGTTCAGGCTTGACCACTTCAGGGGGTTTGTAGGTTACTGGGAAGTTCGTGCAAGCGAGAAGACCGCCATAAACGGCAAATGGGTGACGGCTCCCGCGGAGGATTTTTTCACCACGCTTTTGGAGCATTTCCCGGATATATTTATTATCGCCGAAGACCTGGGTGTCATTACTCCGGATGTAAAGGAGATAATGGAACGCTTCGGGTTCCCCGGCATGAAGGTGCTCCTTTTTGCCTTCGGCGAGGATCTTCCGACCAATCCCTATGCACCGCACAATCATATAAAAAACTGCGTGGTATACACCGGCACCCATGACAACAACACCATCAGGGGATGGTTCAGAAAAGAAACGGGCCCCGAGGACAGAAAGAGGATATCCGAATATATCGGGCGCGATGTCACGGAAAACACGATCCACCGCGAGATGATAAGGCTTGCCATGATGTCCGTTGCAGACATGGTGATTATTCCCATGCAGGACATCCTCGGGCTCGGGGAGAAATACAGGATGAATCTTCCGGCGAGCTCCGCGGGGAACTGGGAATGGAGGCTTAACCCGGAACAGCTGTCCCCGCGCGTGATAAAGGAACTGAAGGCCATGACCCGTATATACGGCAGGGGAGGGTATTAACGGTTTATTTCGTCGATCAGCGCCCTGAGCCTTCCGAAATCCCTGTAGTTGAAATCCGCTACGAGTCTCGGCAGGTTCAGGAGATGCGGCTCATCCGCCTCCTCGGGCAATGCGCCGGAAGGGCTGATCTTTCCGCCCGGCTGAAGGATATCGGAAAAACGCCTGTTCATTTCTTCAACGGATAAATCGTCCAGGGGAGAGGAAAGCCGGATAACCAGCCTGCGGTTGACATACCTTATGCTGTGGTAGCGCCTGTAGAAACGGTTTATCCTCTCAATTGCCGTGTCAATGGAATCAACGGCCTCGAACAGATTGAAGTCGCTCTCGGCTATGTAGCCCTGTGACAGGAGCTCTTCCCTGAAAAAACGGAGCCAGCGCGCCCAGTAGGTGCCTCTTTCGGGGTCTTCAATCAGGATGAGCGGAAGGGGATTGCGCTTGCCGTTCTGCAGGAGCGTGAGGGTCTCCATGGCCTCGTCAAGCGTGCCGAATCCGCCGGGAAACAGCGCCACTGCATCGGCCTCCTTGAGGAATGCCACCTTCCTGTTGAAAAAGTACTTGTACGTGATAAGGCGCGGATTGCCGGCAAGCACGTGGTTTGGCTTCTGCTCAAAGGGCAGCAGTATGTTTACCCCGAAGGAGTTTTTCTCGCCCGCGCCCTCGTTTGCAGCCTGCATGATGCCTCCGCCCCCGCCGGTTATGACCATGTATCCTGAATCAGCAAGCTTTCTGCCGAAGGTGCGGGCCATTTTGTAAACAGGCTCATCTGGCCGGGTACGTGCAGAGCCGAACACTGTAACCTTGCGTACATGGCGGTATGGACCGAACATTTTCCCCGTAAACCGCATCTCCTTCATCGTCGTGTTCATGAGCTTCAGGTCCGCCCTGTCGTTCCCCTCCTGGCCCGCTTTAAGCGCGGCGAGGATCATCTCGCGCACGAGTTCCCGTTCCTCGATGCCGCCCACCAGGTCGATCAGCCGTTCGATGGCCTCATCCGCAGGGCCGTTCGTTTTTGTAAAGTGCAGTTCTATCACAAGATATTCCTCATGCAATAATTCAGCCGCCTTATTGTATATTAACAGTTCCGGAGGCTTTGTTGAAATCCGGCAGGCTCTCCCGCCTGGGGGCGACAGTTTCATGCAACGGCAAGGTGGAGTTGCAGCAGGCTTCCCGTGCGTGTGCTCTATGGTAAAAATTTTATTGTTTTGTTTATAATTGTACAAAAAAAGGAGACAAGCCGATGGATTGCCTGTTCTGCAGAATAATCGGAAAAGAGATACCTGCAAAGACCGTTTACGATGATGATGATATCCTCGCATTTGAGGACATAAATCCACAGGCGCCGGTGCATATACTGGTAATACCCAAAAAGCACATTTCAACCTCTCTTGATATACGTGAAGAAGACAATGAGCTGATCGGACGTCTGTTTCAGGTTGCAAACAGACTTGCAAGGGACAGGGGAGTTGCAGAGAGGGGGTTCAGGCTTGTAATGAACTGCAACCGTGAAGCCGGCCAGACGGTTTTTCATCTGCACCTGCACCTCCTTGCCGGCAGGGCCATGCACTGGCCCCCCGGATAGAGACTTTACCTTAACGTTGCAT
>WFVK01000100.1 GCA_015491705.1 Nitrospirota bacterium
GGATAAGTGGACGGTATATTGATGACAACGCTTTTCCTGCCGTGTCTGCCTGCTATGTCCCACAGCGTGCTGCTCCTGAGATCATCCGAATTCGGGAATTTCCACTTGTACGTGCCCTTGCGCAGTTCCGTGAATCCGTAGATACCGTGCCTTCCGGGGTTTACCCCTGTCATGAATGTACTCCATGATGTGGATGAGACCTCGGGAATCGAGGCGGTCATGTCCGTGAGGGTCCCTTTGCGTGCAAGGGCCGAGAGATTTGGCATCATGCCCCTTCCAATGAAACGGCTCAGCAGGCTGTGAGGCACCCCGTCTATGCCGAGTACGACCACCCGGTTTTTTCTGTCTTTGTGTTTCAGTTTTTTCCTGATGAATTCCAGCATTACATGTATCCCAAATCCCTGAGCTTGCCCATGATCTCTTCCTTGCTCTGCCCGCGTCCGGCTCTCTCATAGGTGTTTTCGAGGTCCTGTTCCCATGCAGGTATGTCGGCCATTTTGACTGTCGAGCCCTTTGCCCCGAGTGAACGGTAGCCCTCCCTGTAGAGGACACAGAAGGGAACATTATACTTGAAAATAAAATTCCAGATATCCCTTTCCTTGAAATGCAGGATCGGCTGGATCCGGGTATGCGGGGGGTTCTCCCTCAGACTGAAGAATGTCTCTTCCACCCTCGCCTCCTGCTCATCCCATCTGATGGCGGTTGCAAGCGCCCTGATATCGTTGTCCTCCAGGAATACGTTCATGGCCACGGTCTTCATCAGGTGGTTGCCTACAAATGACTCCGGCTCAAACGGGAACTCTTCCTCTTCGTATTCGAGTTTTGCTATCTCCTGCCTGTTCCGCTCGTTGAGGTCGGCAACCCTGATCATGTCGCCCACTTTCGCTGCCTTGTCGCTTACATCCGTGTTCTTTGCAATCACCACATTGAGGTCCCATTCCTTTTTGAGCTGGTTCACGATATCCCATATCTCGTCGAACACATATCCCTCATCAATAAACATGCACCGGGGCATCGGCACCCCGAGTTCCCTGCACGTCTCCCTGAAGAGCCACACCATTGTGGTGCTGTCTTTGCCCCCTGTCCATGCCACGGCCAGTTTTTCTGTTCCGAATTTATCTATTGCCTCCTTTATGATCTTCTTGGAATGATCTATCTTTTCCTCCAGACTCAGCTCCATCAATTTTTCTCTTTCATCCTGTGCCATTTTCCCTCCTTTATTTGCCCCGGGTGCGGTGATCACGCCCGGCTCCGGCCGTATACGTGCCTTTCAGACCTGCATCCCGGCCTTCCTGGATACACACGCCGACCCTTTTCAGATTGTTCTGTCTATTCTGAATTTAAGTGTATCTTATAATAATATTAGCTTATCTGCCTTTTTTATAACAAGTCTCCCGTATAATCCGGAAGACTCTTCAGTTTTTAAAGGCCGGGACATCATGGATTTTTTCAGTGGTTGTGTTATTATCTTTCTATACAGGCAACGGCGCCGTTTAAAAACCGGGCCGTTCAAATACCAATCCTGAAGGCTGCACTCGCAAGGAGTATTCGAGAGGAAGCGCCGTGAAGGAAAAGTACGATAAGAATGTCCTGAAAAAGGTTCAGCTATTTTCTTCATTAACGGATGAGGAAATCGAGCTTATCACAAAAAAACTGGTCCTCAAGCACTTCAGAAAAAACGACACGATTCTCTACGAAGAAGACACCAATGAATACATGTATATAATCCTGATGGGAAAGGTCAAGGTCATAAGGTCAACAGAGGATGGGAGGGAAATCATTCTTGCAATGCACGGAGCCGGGAACTTTTTCGGGGAGATGTCCCTGATAGACGGCAGGACCACCCCTGCGTCGGTGATTGCCACGGAAGACTCGCTGATTGCAATAATCGCCAAGAAGGATTTTTTCTCCATAATATTCTCCCAGAACAAGGTGACCAGAAACCTGCTCCAGATACTGTGCGCCAGGCTTCGTAAATCCTGGGATACCATACAACTGCTGAATTTCAACAACGCCGCCCAGAGGACAAAGATGCTGTTTTATATGCTCTCTGAGGAGTACGGTGAAAAAATGCCCGACGGCAGGACCGTATTGAAGATAAAGCTCACCCACCAGGACATATCGGACATGACGGGACTTACCCGCGAGACGGTCACCCGGGTGATTGACAAATTACAGAAAAACAAAGAGATAACCGTACAGAAGAACAGCAGGTTTATATGCCTTGGAAGCGATTTCCTGCGGAAGGATGTGAATATCCTCGGCTGAGCCTTCCGGCTATACCTGTTCTACTGACTTGACCTCGGGGACTTCCTTTTTGATGCTTTCCTCGATGGCGTTCTTGAGCGTCATTGTAGACATGGGACATCCGGAGCACGCCCCTGTCAGCTTTACCTTCACCACACCGTTTTCCTGGACATCAACCAGTTCAACATCTCCGCCGTCGCGCTGAAGCAGCGGCCTCACCTTGCTCAGAACTCCCTCGACTTTTTCCTTTAACATGTTTCCTCCTTATTTTTTACCTTACAGCGGCATGAAAATATCACCCGCTGCACGTTTATGCAAGCTTAACCTTACAGTTGCATAACACCATCGCCAGCCGGTTTATGCAACGTTAAGGTTAAATCTTATTATACCTGTTCAGAATATTTAATCTATGATTTCCGTCATACGCATGCGGAGACCGCCTCTCATGTCTAAGGAAGGTTCAACGGCTCCCTTTTACCCTGCTTAAGCGCTCTCAGGAGTTTTCCCGCATATCCCAGCTCTATCCCGAATCCGTACCTGTCCGCGATCTTCAATGCCCTTTTGAACGCCTTTCCTGCATCCCTGTCATTGCCTGTGAGAAAATCCACCTCTCCGATACCGAGGATACAGTATACCTTCCCCCTCGGGTCTTTTGTCTGCCTGAAAAACTCCGCGGCGCGCTTAAAGCTCTCAACCGCCCTCTTCATTTTTCCCTGCATCTTGAAGGCAGTGCCCGTGCTCCAGAGCGTATATGCATAGCTGACCCTGTCGCCGATCTTCCTGTACAACACACCGGCCTTTTTAAAGCAGGAGTGAGCGCCCATGTAATCCCCCGCCATCCTTCGCGCATTGCCAAGGCCGCAGAATGAGTACGCAAGCCCGAAGCGGTCCTGCAGGCGTTCAAAACTCCTGTTTGCCAGCCTGTAGAATCTCTCCGAGTCCCTGAACTCACCGGCAACCCGTGAGCTTCCGCCAAGCCCGCAGTATGCATAGGCCATGCCGGAGCGGTCCTTCAGGTTTCTGAATTTCTCAAGGGCGGCATGATAGGTTTTTACAGCCTTGCGCGCCTCTCCCTTTATCCTGTATGTTCCGGCCTTTGCCCACAGTGAAAAGGCCTCGCCTCCTGCATCGCCGGTCTTCCTGTATATCCTGCCCGCCCTGTTGATCATGACAAGGGCATCCCTCCAGTGGCCGAGGGCACGGAGGCTCAGGCCGAGGCCGGTAAGGGCGTCAGCCTCTGCCGCCCTGTCGCCGAGGGCCTCTGCAAGGTCAAGGGCCTCTCTGTAGCGGTTCCCTGCCCTGGTGAAATCCCCCTTTGCCCTGAACGTATCGCCTGAAGACAAAAGGCAGTCGAGTATGGAGGGGATGTCGCGGTCTCTTTTAAACGCCTTGAGGGCCTGTTTGTACATGTCGGCGGCCCGGTCGTATTCCGCGCTCTCCCTGTATTTTTCCGCCTGCCGGAAGAGTGACCCGCCGGTGTTTTCTTCCTGCATCCTGCGTCTCACCGGCATCTTTCCCTGACCGTCCTGACCGTTTCCGCATAATCCCCTGAATTGTAAAATGCATTTCCCATTACGACAATACCGGCTCCGGCGCGGTGAACATCTGCGACATTATCCACGTTGACCCCGCCGTCCACCTCTATCTCCACCCCCGGATTTTTTTCATCTATCATCTTCTTCAACAGGGCGATCTTCCGGAGGGACTCGGGAATAAATTTCTGCCCCCCGAATCCGGGGTTCACCGACATCACAAGCACCATGTCCACACCGGGGAGTACGGGCTCTATATGGCCTACCGGGGTTGCGGGGTTTATTGAAACAGCGGCCTTCACATTACATTCCTTTATGCCCTGTATGGTCCTGTGCAGGTGCACGCATGTTTCCTGGTGTACGGTGATTATGTCGGCCCCGCTGTCCGAGAAGGCCTTTATATACCTGTCGGGGTCTTCGATCATGAGATGCACATCGAGCGGAACGCTTGCAATCTTTTTCACGGATTTCACCACGGGCGGCCCTATGGTAATATTCGGCACAAACCTGCCGTCCATCACATCCACGTGAATCAGGTCGGCTCCGGCCTCCTCCGCTGCCTTTATCTCCTCGCCGAGTCTCGAAAAATCCGCCGACAATATGGACGGCGCTATCTTTATCATAACAACCTCCCTTAACCTTACAGTTGCATAACACCATCGCCCTCATGCCGGAGAGCCCGGCGGAAAAGCTTTATCTGCGATTCCCTGAGGAAATATTCAGCGCGGCATGTTATAAAGTAACCCCTCCCGGCCTCCCCTTAACATAAGGGGAGGGGTAATTCCCTTCGCCTTATAACCCTTGAACCCTGAACCAGCTAACCCCTGAACCTCAAACAGGGTTTTCCGCCGGGCTCTCCGGCCGGTTTATGCAACGTTAAGGTTTAATCTTTTCTAAAACCACATTCCCCATCCGCGGCCCAGTGTAACCTCCACGGAATCGCCTTTTCTGATAATCGCCTTTGCCTCGGGCTTCTGGAAGACCACCTTGCTGCCGTGATCCCTTTCCACCAGTTTAATGCCGAGCTGCCGTGCCAGTATCCTTGCATCATCTATCGTCATGTTTACGAAAGAAGGGCACCTGTATAATACAGGATAGGGGCCGAGACTCACAAGGAAATTTATCTCATTGCTCTCGATATTTCCGGGCAGGGGCCGCTGGGCGATGATCCTGCCTTTTCCGACGGTATCTGAATGTACGCGGGTGACCTTTCTTATTTTCATGCCGAGGTTTATGAGCGTCAGCCTTGCATCCTTCAGCATCTGGCCCTCAAAAGAGGGCATTGAATAAATCTCCGGCCCCCTGCTGAGCATGACCCCCACTTCAGAACCCGCAGGGATCTTTTTGCCCGGCTCCACATCCTGTTTTACAATCAGGCCCCCGGCAATCTCTTCATCGTATTCCTGTCCTTCCACCCTGAGCAACAGCTTCCTGGAGGCCAGAAGCTCCGATGCCTCGGTGACCGTTTTGCCTCTCAGCAGGGGCACCCTGCCGGTTTTCTCAAAATCAGCGACCCGGTAAACAAGGAAAACCGCCACTATACCCGCTGCAGTGAATGCGATCAGGTAGGCCAGCAGTTTGAAAAAGGTCTTAAACATCGAAGCTCATTCCCTCTCTCAGTCTTCTTCCCTGCAGAAATGTCTTCACCGGCATGGCTGACTTGCCCGCGGGCTGGATATTCAGAATGGAGACGGCCGAACTGCCGGTGCATACATGCATCTCCTCCGTGGTTACCCTGCATATCACGCCGGGCCTGCACTCTGCGCACCCTGCCCCGCCTGAACCGTCTGCGGCAGAGGCCGCAGGCACTGCTCTCAGTATCTTGACCCTTTCCCCTTCAAGAAACCCGTATGCCCCCGGCCAGGGAGTCATCCCCCTGATGAAATTACACAGCTCCACCGCAGGTTTTGACCAGGGAATCATCCCGTCTGTCTTCTTCAGTCTCGGCGCATAAGATGCACTGCCTGACTGCGGCACTGGTTTTATGCTCCCCCTCTCGAGTCCGTGCAGCGTCTTCAGCAGCAGGTCAGCCCCGCTCCGCGAGAGTTTTGCGGAAAGGGTTGCAGCCGTATCATCAGGGGTTATCATCACCTCTTCCTGCAGCAGGACCGGGCCGGTATCCATGCCTTCATCCATCAGCATTGTCGTCACCCCCGTCTTTTCCTCGCCGTTTATCAGTGCCCAGTTTACCGGCGCGGCTCCACGGTACCGGGGCAGAAGCGAGGCATGTATGTTTATGCATCCGAATCGCGGCAGACGGATTATTTCAGGAGGCAGTATCTGCCCGTATGCCGCAACAACAATTGCAGACGGGTTTAATGCCTCAAGCTCATCAATGAAATGCTCATCCCTTGCCTTTGCGGGCTGCAGTAATCTTAATCCGGCCTTTTGGGCCCTTATTTTCACAGGTCCGGGTCTCAGGCGCCTTCCGCGTCCGCTCTGCCTGTCCGGCTGCGTGACTACGGCAATGATCTCATGCCCGGAGTTTAACAGCGCCTCAAGGGGGGGGACGGCAAACTCCGGTGTTCCGAAAAAGATGATTTTCAAGGTGCTTCCTTTCAGGGTCAGGGATGCGCGAAAGTCCTACATCCTGCCTGAAGACCGCTCCCGCGCATAGCGCCTCTCGAAAAACCCCCTCTTGATCCGGCCGATCCTGTCGATGAACAGAAGGCCGCCGAGGTGGTCTATCTCATGCTGCAGCGCCCTTGCAAGGATGCCGTCTCCTTCTATCTCTGCCGGCCTGCCGTGTCTGTCAAGATACCTTACCCTGACCTTGTCCGCCCTCCTGACAATCGTCTTGTAATTAGGAATGCTCAGGCACCCTTCCTCGGAATCGGCCTGACCTTCTTTGTGAATAATCTCGGGATTGACAAGCACAATCAGCGGACTCTTCTTATCTGCAGCGCTTACGTCAACAACTGCAACCTGTTTCGGCACACCGATCTGGTTCGCTGCAAGACCGACACCGGGGGCTGCATACATGGTCTCTATCATGTCATCTATAAGCTCCTGCAGCCCGGAGTCGAATTCCCTAACGGGTTCGGTTTTTTCCCTTAGTATCCTGTCAGGATATTTCTTTATCTCCAGCAGGGCCATATACTAATTTAAATAATCCTTCAGGCAAATGACAACCTCTTTACTCCCTGTATCCCCTGAGCAGAAAAGACCTGAGCCTTAATTTCTCCTTCAGTGCCCGCATAACGGCGTCACCCTGCTTTCTTGTCTCTATGCCGGGTATCCTGACCTTGTTGAAACTGCCTTCCCTTTCAATATACACATACTGATAGTATGGTTTTAACTTTTCGACGAGTTCATTTGCGTAATCAATATTCCTGAAGGCCCCAACCTGCACGATGTATTTACTGTGTTCCTGCGGCGGCATCATGCGGGTATCCCCTCCGGCCTTAGTATCTTCGGTCTCTTTCACCCGGGGAGCCGGGCTCTCTTTCACCTGCGCAACCGGGGTCTCTTTCACCGGGGGGGCGGCGGTGTCTTTTTCCGGTTCGCCGGCCTCCCCCGCGGCAGGGGCCGCATCTTTGGGTTCCTCATTGACAGGGGGCGCGGTATCCGCAAGGCCGGGTTTTATCCTTACCGCCTGCCTGAAGGCATGTTCCGCTTCCTTATACATGCCCAGCTCATTATATGCAAAGCCCTGGTTGTAATGGGCCTCTGCATAATCAGGCCTTATGCTTATCGCCTTTTCATAGGCCTCGGCAGCCTCTTTATACTTGCCTTCCCTGCCGAGGGTGACACCGAGATTATAGTAGATGTCAGCGTCTTCCGGCCCGGTCGCTGTCTTCTTTTCAGCGGTTTCCGCGTGTTTTGACGGGATGACCAGCGCCACGCCGGGGATGTTTTTGTTGCGGGTTGCACCCGCTGACGTGAAAGACAGCGCCGGCAGCACCGTCAATGACATCAGCAGACATAACAATAGTCGCTTTCCCATGGCTTATCCTCCTGTGCTTCCGGCAGGCGATCATCTGGCGATCCTGCTCTGCCGGTACTGGTAATAAATGTCCCTGAATGCAGCATACGGGTCAATCGCGTCTTTTCTGATCTCTTCATACTCGCCGAGTCTGAGGGAGATTCTGTTGACGCGGTCTCCAGCAGCGATTGAATAGCGATCAAGCGGCGGGGTTACGTAGTTGACGGGGTCGAGAAAGGAATCCCCTATATAGCCGATCGAGTCCCGAAGGCTTGAAGGCCCGAGCACGGGCCAGTTGATGTAAAAACCGGGGCCTGCCCCCCATACCCCGAGTGTCTGCCCGAGGTCTTCTTCCTGCATCTTTATCCCCAGTTCATCCCTTGCAACATCAAAAAGGCCGAGGATTCCCGCGGTGGAATTAATGCCGAACCTGACGAGCTCATTGGCTGCGGATGCGGGTTTGAGCTGTAAAACACAGTTTACGAAGCGGACCGGAGAGGTGATGTTATTGAAAAAATTACGCACTGAAATCCTTGCGCCTTCCGGCACTACGGCGGCATAGCCCCTTGCCGCGGGCTTCAGCACCCAGAAATAGAGCCTGTCATTGAAGTAAAAAAACACCCTGTTGACAGGCTCAAGAGGGTCTGCAATCCCCTCATCCTCTTCCGGATAATCGAGATAGTCTTCGTCTTCATCCGCTGCCGGCACGTCATCCCGGTTTACCGCCTCCCGGACATGGAGCCGGCCCCTTTGGGGGCCCACACTATCGGCCTTGGGGGCTGGCCCTGTCCCTTCTGCGAACGCCGCCGCGGCAGCGAGCATAAAAAACAGAAATATAAAGCTGAATACCTTCTTCATTTACAACTATTATCGGCAAAGGATTATAAATACCTGAATCAGCCCGCCGTTTTTTTATGCCCCGCTTTTCTGCAAACCTTCCGCCGGCTGCCTGTCCAGCCTGGTTGTAAGCAGGGCACACGGGAAATGCCCGAACACCTCACCAGCCTCAAGAGACTGCCCTCCTTCAAGTTCAACCCCGCTTATCTCGTCCCTCCATATGCACGGTGAACTCTCGGGGAGGATAATGCGGGTATCGTCCCATACATCCCTGCCCAGGGGATGGCGGCCTTCTTCCGTGACGCCCGTCAGAAACCTCGGGGCCACGGTAACCGCAAGAAAGGGTTTATATTCCCTTGCAAAGGCTACTATGCTGTCCTTATACCTGCCGCGCGTCTTCAGAGGGATATAGGAACCCCTTTCAAAGACATTCCTGTAGTTTCTCCTTGCGGACAGTGCAGTCCATATAAGGAAAAGTTTTATCCTCCCGTCGTGAACCGTTGACAGGAGTTCTTCAATGAGGCTTAACCTTTCACTGGCCGCCCTGCTTTTCATTTCATGGAAGAGCCATTTCCTCAGGGAAAAGTCAACAGGGCGCCGGTTGTCGGGGTCCACTAGGTTCAGGTCCCAGAATTCAGAGCCCTGATAGAAGTCGGGAAAGCCGGGGGAGGTAATCTTGATGAGGGTCTGCGAGAGTGAATTGAAGACACCGTAGAAAGAGACCATTTTCTGAAAGCGGAGGAATTCGCCCCAGAACTGGTTTTCAGGGGAGGGATCCAGGATCTTCCCGATAAAGGCGATGAAATTCTCCTCGTAGTCCGAGTCCGGCTTCAGCCATGCCGTGTGGACCTTTGCCTCCCTGACGGCCTTCATGACGTATTCCTTCAGCCGTTGCCTGAAAGAGTCGAATTCCCTCTCATCAAAAGGCAGTGCCCCGACCAGCGTCTGGTACAGGAAGTATTCGTCGTTCTTGTCGGGGATGGCCTTGCCCTTTATCGTCTTTTTCTTTTTCCTGTTCAGCCTGTTCCATTTTTTAATGCCGGCCTCCCACAGGTCGGGAATCTCGGACAGGACATTGATCCTTGCCCTCACGTCCTCCCCCCTCTTTGTATCATGCGTTGAAGTGGTGTTCATGGAGTGCGGCTGCGTGTCGGCCCTCTTCAGGTTGAAGTCATGGAACTCCTTTAACGTGAGCCCGAACCTCTCGGGGCTGCCCCCCACATCATTGAGGGACAGGAGCCTGTTGTAGACATATAGTATGGTGTCTTCAAAGCCCTTGGCCATGAGCGGGCCCGTAAGCTGCTGGAACCTCATCACAAAGTGAACCCTGTCCCTTTTATCCTCTTCAGTATGATAGTCGCTGAATTCAAGCAGCAGAAACCGCTCGATAAAATTCAGCTCGTGCAGCAGCCCCGGATTCAGTTCCCTCGCCCTTTTCAGTGTCTCCTCTATATAGCGCCGGTCCGTCTCGCTGTAGTTGTCCTCTGTTATGTACGTCCTGTACACGGGGAAGAGCGCAAGTACCTCGATGATGGCCCTTTTTACGCCGTAGAGGGTGATATCAACCCCGTACCTGTCCTTGCTGGAGATGTTCTTCAGCAAATGGGCAAGGTTGTCCACATCGCCGGTCATGTCTTTTTCTATAACAAGCTTTTTCTTTTCGTAGAGGAGGGCCTCGTAAGAGGTTTTAAACCCGGTAAAGCTGTAGTACAGCTTGTTGAATCTCCTGCCGTTTTTTTCATCGCAGAAGATCCCGCTGACATGATTAAGAAAGTCATATCCCGTGGTTCCCTGAACCGCCCACAGGTGCGGGAGCTCCTCATCCGGCCCGAGTATTTTCTCAACGGCTATATACATCTCTTCTGTTTTTTCCCGTAATTTTCTCAGATAGCCCGTGGGATCATACAGTCCGTCTATATGGTCTATACGCAGCCCGGTGATCTTTCTGTTTTTCACGAGGTTCATTATGAGGGTGTGGGTAACGTTGAATACCCTCTCATCCTCCATTCTCAGGGAGATAAGGCTGTTGATGTTGAAAAACCTGCGGTAGTTCAGCTCCTCGCCGGCGACTTTCCAGAAGGAGAGCCTGAACAACTGTTCGGAAAGCAGGCTGTCAAGGAGATTGAGACCGTCCGCGGCCTCCTTCCTGCCGTTAAACATATCTACGTTGCCGTCTATGAACCGCCTTATATCCGGATTTTCCATATACAGCTCCCTGAGCATCCTCTTGATAAACTGTATCTGGCTGTAGCGCTCAAGCCTTTCCTCCCTGGAGACGGGAAGATTTTTCAGGGAATAGAGGATGCCGAGAAACTTGATCAGGTCCGGGTGGTCGTCTCCCAGGCATTTCCGCAGTTCGTTGAACCTGTGGGTGATTACATGAACGTACGACTCTATCTTGAGCGGCAGCTTCAGGGAGTAGTAGTTGATGAAAAACCCGTTTTCGTCATACCGCAGCGTTATCTCCCTTTCATCAAGGGATTCGCTGTAGTGTCTCCCGAGAAAGGGGGCGAGCACCCTTCCGGAGAGGCTTTCATAGAAGTGTTTCCAGTCGATATCGAAAAAATCGAAATATTCCGAATGCGGGCCGTTTTCCAGGACATCCATGAGCATGGAGTTTTCCCCGTCAAAGGCCATGTGGTTGGGTACGATATCCTGTATCCAGCCCATGCCGGAATTTTTTAATTCCGACAGGAGCCTGTCGAAATCATCCCCTGTGCCGAGTTCGGCATTGAGCTGATTCAGGTCGACTATGTCGTATCCGTGAGGGCTCCCCTTCTTTGCCTTGAACACGGGTGAGGCGTATATATCCGATATCCCGAGCTCATTCAGGTAGGACAGTATCTTCTGCGCCTCCCTGAACCCGAAATCCGGATTGAACTGAAGCCTGTACGTTGCAACGGGTATTTTCATAAGGTCACCGCCCGGCTCCGTCTCCGCATCTGTACAGGACAAAGCTCTCGGGCCTCAACACTATTTCACCGCCCGGCTCCGTCTCCGCGGGTGACAGCGCTCCGGGGCCTTTCAGTCTTTCATCAGAAGAGTCTAACACCTTTGTCCATTTAATTTCATGATGCAGGTAATCCGCCCTCACACCGGTCCTGCCGAAGTTGAAAAGGATTAATACCTCGTCGCTTCCCTTCCATCTGCGCACAATGACGAGCTTCCTTTCCTCATCGGACCATACATCAAGACACGCCCTGTCGGGATTTGCAATTGCGGGAAGCCCTTTCCTGAGGCGTATCAGGTCCCTGTAGAGGTCCAGGAGGACCCTGTGCCGCCCGTGCCTGCGCCTGTCCCAAGATAGTTTGGAGCGCATGAAAGTCTCGACATCCTGCGGGTCAGGGGGCTCTTCATCCCACATGAATGAGCTGAATTCCCTCTTTCGTCCCTCCCTGACCGCCCTGACAAGGTCGTGGTCCGAGTGGCTCGTGAAAAAAAGAAACGGGACTGTCTCACCATACTCTTCCCCCATGAACAGGAGGGGCACATAGGGCGAGAGGATCACGGCCCCTGCGGCGAGCTTCTGCTGTTCGAACGAGACAAGGGCGGAGAGGCGTTCGCCCCTCATCCTGTTGCCGGTCTGGTCATGATTTTGTGAAAAGACCACAAAGCGGTCTGAAGGTATGTCCCCTGATGAATTGCCGTGGTTCCTCTTCCTGAATTCCGAATACTGCCCGGAGTAAACAAAACCTTCCCTCAGGGCCTTTACAAAATGTTCAATCCTCCCGAAGTCGATATAATAACCCTTTCTCTCGCCTGTGAGAAGTGCATGAAGGGAGTGATGAAAGTCGTCACACCACAGCGCGTCAAGGCCGAGGCCTCCCGACTCCCCGGGCCTTACGGCATAGGAATTATTCATGTCGGACTCGGCGATCAGGTGAAAGCTCCTTCCCTGCCGCCGTGAAAAATCTTTGACCCTTCCGGCAAGTTCACGCAGAAAGGGCACGGCACTCATGTCATATATACCGTGGATCGCGTCAAGGCGGAGCGCATCTATGTGATAATGCCTGAACCAGTGCAGGGCGTTTTCCAGAAAAAAATTCCGCACATCATTGCTGTAAGGGCCGTCAAAATTTATCGCCTGTCCCCAGGGGGTCCTGTACCTGTCGGTAAAATACGGCCCGTAATCCCACAGGTAATTCCCTTCCGGTCCGAGGTGGTTATAGACCACGTCGAGGATCACGGCAATGCCCCTTGCATGGCATTCGTCCACCAGGTGCCTGAGACCGTCGGGACCGCCGTAGGAATTCTGCACCGCAAAGGGATAGACCCCGTCGTATCCCCAGTTCCTTTCGCCGGGAAACTGGGCGACGGGCATTAATTCGACGGCATTGATCCCGAGTTCCCTGAGGTCGTCAAGCAGGGGTACAATCGCCCTGAAAGTGCCTTCAGGTGTGAAGGTCCCTGTATGGAGCTCATACATTATCATCTCGGGCAGCGGTATCCCCTGCCAGCCGTGGTCCCGCCAGTTGAAGGCATTATGGTCAACAACATGTGACGGCCCATGGACACCGTGCGGCTGAAAACATGATGCGGGATCCGGCCTCTCCCTGTTTCGGTCAAGGCGGTACAGGTAGAGGCAGCCGGGATAGACATCCCGCGCCTGCACCCTCCAGTATCCCGCGGCGTCTCTTTCCATTGGCAGAGTTCTTCCGTCCCCCGAAAGTATCCTCAGTTCAACGTGTTCCGCAAAAGGTGCCCATACGGAAAACCCGCATCTGCCGTCTCCCATGTAATCAGCGCCTATCTTCATATCCCGGTTAAGTAATCCTCCCCCGGCCGCTCGCGCCGGCGCAGGGCGGCCTGCCGCCGCCTTCCTCTCGGGCGAAGCAGCCTTTCTTTTAACCCATCCCCTGACAGGGGGGTCGGCCGGGGAGGGAACTATTGTCTTTTCGTATAATTGACAGCGGGTACGGGCTTTGATAGTATACACATTGATAAGCCCGGTTTCTTCATAATACTAATAATATTACCATACGTAAAAAAGTCTCTGACATGCTTAACGGTTTTTTCCAGGAAACCATGCTCGGCAACACCGTAGAGGACTATCTGATTTTCGTTGCAATATTCCTGACCGGTGTCTCCGTTATCTTTGTCCTCAAAAAAATCATCCTGCACCGTTTAAAGGCATGGTCACAGAGGACGTCGACGACAATAGATGATTTTCTGATAGGCATATTCGAGAAAAAACTGATCCCCCTCCTCTATCTGGGGGTCCTGTACCTGTCTTTCGACAGCCTGACACTGAACCCTTCCATACGCAAATTCATCGAGATAACAGTCATAGTCGTGCTGACCTACGTGGGCCTGCACCTTATATCCGCTCTTATCAGTTACTCGATCGAGACATACTGGATGAAGAAAGAAGCGGATACGGGCAGGCGGAGGAGCCTGGCCGGTATTATCACCATCTTGAAGGTGGTTGTATGGGGTATCGGTATTACGTTCCTCCTGGACAACCTGGGGTTCAGGATATCGACCGTTGTTGCCGGGCTGGGAATCGGCGGCATAGCGGTGGCCCTGGCCGCGCAGACCATCCTGGGCGACCTGTTCAGTTATTTCGTGATCTTTTTCGACCGGCCGTTTGAAATAGGCGATTTCATCATAATCGACAATTATCTCGGGACAATAGAGTATATCGGGATCAAGACCACAAGGGTGCGCAGCCTGGGCGGAGAGCAGTTGATATTCTCCAATACCGATCTCACAAACGCGCGCCTGCGGAACTACAAGAGGATGGAGAAACGCCGGGTGGTTTTCCGGATAGGCGTTGTCTACCAGACCCCGACCGCACAGTTAAAGGAAATCCCCGGCATAATCAGGAACAGCATAGAGAGCGTCAGGGACACGGTCTTTGACCGCGCCCACTTTGCGTCATATGGTGATTTCAGCCTTATCTTCGAGGCGGTCTATTACGTCCTGAGCAGCGATTACAATAAATACATGGACAGCCAGCAGGAAATTAACTTCACAATCAAAGAGGAGTTCGAGAGGCGCGGGATCGAGTTCGCCTATCCGACCCAGACGGTGTATCTCGAGAAAGCGGAAACCGGCTGGTTGGCCGCATCAGAAACAGAGAAGGAGAACAAATGACACGGCAGAGGAAGATCATGAAGTACGGTCAGAAATCGATATCAGAGGCAGTGCTCGATAAATGGGACAATCCTCATCCTGAAAGGGACTATACCATTGATATCAGTTTCCCGGAATTTACCTGCCTGTGCCCGGTTTCCGGGTATCCGGACTTTGCAACCATAAAGATCAGCTACATCCCTGATAAATACATAGTGGAACTGAAGTCCCTGAAACTCTATCTCAACAGTTTCAGGGACAGGAACATGTCTCACGAGGCCGCCGCCAACCGGATATTCAGCGACCTGGAAAACCTTCTCAAGCCGAGGCACCTTGAAGTGGCCGGAGACTTCAACCCCAGGGGAAATGTGAAGACGGTCGTAAGGGTCTCAAGTTCCCCGCGTTCGCCGGGATAACGGTGCAGATCACCCGCGATAATCACCTCATCAGACTCAATCGCATCATAAACTTTACAGTTGCAATAAAACCCTTCGCCCACGGGCGGGAGAGTCGGCCGGCTCACGCCTCCGTTACCCCATGAGCGCTGTGCGCGCAAACTTGCCTGCCTGTTCGGTGGGCAAGCCGGCATGCGCAATAATTTATAACGCTATGTATAAAACCCCGCGGTTGTTTTGTTAACATTTTCACATATCAAAAATCAATAAGTCAGAAGGCAGATGTTTTCAATATTGCGCTATACTGAAATCAAAATATCAGATATTGGCCGCAACTGTAATGCTCAATATTCAAAACAGCGGGCTAATACCTGATATGTGTTTGTAATTTTCATCCATACAAAGAATTTCCCCCTCTTTGAAAAAGAGGGGCAAGGGGAGATTTTCAGATTAAACGTAAATAC
>WFVK01000101.1 GCA_015491705.1 Nitrospirota bacterium
CGGCGACGGCCCCTGTGTTCGTGCCCTTGGAGTCATTGATGAATCTCACGCCGTTGATCTCAGCCACAGGCTCAAGCCTGTGCTCGAGACCCGGAAAACTTTCCAGCACCCCCCTCACCGCCTCATGTGAACATCCCGCAAGCAGGGCGCACAGGGAAGCCGCCATTGCATTCTCAAGGTTATGTGCACCCTTTATCCTTATCCCGTCAACACTTGCAAGTGGAAAATTCGGCGATGCCTCCTTATGAAGCCCGGCTCTGCGGAGATTGCACCAGACCTTTCCGTCCCGGCAGTAAACACCTTCAACCTCCCTCTGCCGGCTGAAATGGAAAATACGGGGTCCCCGGCCCCCTGCTCTCAGCCTTTCGCTTTCAAGCCGTTGCACCTCCGGGTCATCCGCGTTCAGGACCAGGAAATCCTCCGGGGTCTGGTTCCCGAAAATCCGCGCCTTTGCATTAATGTAATCCTCCATGTCCCCGTACCTGTCAAGATGGTCAGGCGTTATATTAAGTATAGCCGCAATCTTCGGCCTGAATGTCTCTGCGGATTCCAGTTGAAAACTGGACACCTCGGCGACAATGTAGTCAGCACCCCTGCACCCTGAACCCCCAACCCTGAGCCCTGAATAAATTTCCTCTGTCAGTGCATTACCGATATTGCCGCCTGTTACCGCGCTGAAGCCCGATTCCTTCAGCATCAAGCCGACAAGTGTGGTTACGGTCGACTTGCCGTTTGTCCCGGTCACCGCGATAAAAGGCCGCTGTATCACCCGCCATGCAAGCTCAAGCTCTCCGATTACGGGGATGCCTTTCCCCCTTGCGCGCGACAGTGGGGTGATATCAGCGGGCACACCCGGGCTTATCACTATCATGCCGGCTTCATCGAATATCTCTTCCGCGTCCCTGCCTGCAATCACCCTGACCGAAGGGTCAAGGCGTTTTATGCTGTCCTGCAGCAGGCCCTGCGGTTTGATGTCCGTGACCGTCACCCTTGCGCCCAGTGCCGAAAGGAGGTTGGCCGCACCGGTGCCGCTCCTTGCAAGCCCGACAACAAGGATATTCATATCCCTGAACGTCTCTGTCATGTCTGTGTGTTTTTCCATCAGCATCATCCGTTCTGTCTCAACCTGTCGCCCGCGGACAGGCTCTCCCGCCCTGTTCATGCAGCAATCGTGCCCTCACCTTACCTTCAGAGTCGCAAGGCTCAGAAGGGCGAGTATTATGCCCGCTATCCAGAATCTCACTATCACCTTGGGCTCAGGCCATCCCTTCTCCTCGAAGTGATGGTGTATGGGCGCCATCTTGAAGACCCTCCTGCCGGTAAGCTTGAAGGACGCCACCTGTATTATCACCGAGAATGTCTCCAGGACGAATATGCCGCCGACAACGGCAAGCACGATCTCCTGCTTGGTTATCACTGCAAGTGTGCCGAGCGCGCCGCCGAGGCCGAGGGAGCCGACATCCCCCATGAATATCTCGGCCGGATAACTGTTAAACCACAGGAACCCGAGGGCCGCGCCGAACATTGCGCCGCAGAACACGGTAAGCTCCCCGGTGCCGGGCAGGTACGGCACGTAAAGGTATTGTGAAAAGATCGCATGCCCTGATATATAGACGAGCGCGGCATTTGCCAGGCTCGCTATGCCCACCAGCCCTATGGCGAGGCCGTCTATACCGTCTGTCAGGTTGACTGCATTGGAAGAGCCCACGATGACAAGCACGGAAAAAGGTATATAAAACCAGCCCAGGTCTATGAACCACTGCTTGAAAAAGGGGATGCTTAACTGGGCCACGTAATTATCACTGGGATCATTGTAGAACAGGAATCCGATCACCAGGGCGAGGATTATCTGCGCGCCGAACTTATACCATCCCCTGAGGCCCCTGGAGTTTTTCCTTGTCGCCTTCAGGTAATCGTCCACAAGCCCGATAACGCCGAACCCGGATATTGCGGCTATCATTATGAGTACAAACTTGTTGCCCAGGTCTCCCCACATGAAGACGCTTATCACCACGGACAGTATAATAAGGATGCCGCCCATTGTGGGGGTCCCCGTCTTGTCAAGGTGTGTCCTCGGCCCGTCATCCCTTACATGCTGGGTCATGCTGAGCCTCTTGAGCTCCCTTATAATCCACGGTGACAGGGCAAAGGTTATGACCAGCGCCGTGATAACGGCAAGCGCCGTCCTGAAGGTGATGTACCTGAAGACGTTAAACGGCGAATAAAACTCCTGCAGAGAATAAAACAGTTCATATAACATTTTTTATGCCCCCTGCGATTTTTTCCATGGACATCATGCGCGAACCCTTGATCAAAACCGTGTCTCCCGGTTTCAGGATGTCCACGACAGCTCTTTCCGCTTCACCGGCATCTTCAAATACAAAGACCTCGGGCACGCGGTCTTCCGCTCCTGCCCTTCTGATCTCCTCTGCAGCCAGACCCATCTTACTCCCGACCGCCACGAGGACATCGATGTTCATTCCGTACACCATGCGTCCCACTGCCCTGTGCCCGTCTTCCGCATACTCATCCAGTTCGCCCATATCACCCAGTACGGCCACGGTCCTGCCTCCGCGGGCCAGCCTCCGGGTCTCTCTCAGGGCCTCCTCCATTGACGACGGGTTTGCATTGTAGGAGTCGTCTATCAGTGTAATGGCGTCTCCCTTTATCAGCTCAAATCTCATCGGGACCGGCCGGAAGGACTCAAGGCCGGTCTTTATTTCACCGATGCTCATGCCGAGTGAAAGGCATGCGGCCGCGGCGGCCAGCGAGTTGTACACATTGAAACGGCCGTGGACCTTAAGGGCCACCGGCAGGCTCCCGCTGCCGGGGGTCTCCAGTGTAAATGAGCAGCCGCCCTCCCCGACACGCACATCACCTGCCCTCACATGGGCGTCATTGTCCATGCCGAAGGTGATTATCCGGCCGCTGAAATCTTCCGCCGCCTTCATTCCTTCCATTAAACAGGCGTCATCTGCATTAACAACCGCTGCCTCAAGACCCGGCAGAATCTCCAGTTTTGCATCACGGACCGCCTCGAGGCTGCCGAGCCTCCCTATATGCGCGGGGCCGATATTCGTGATTACACCGTAATCCGGCACCGCTATCCCGCACAACCTCCTTATTTCCCCGCGTGCATTCATGCCCATCTCGAGCACGGCCGCCTCATCATCAGCCGCGAGCCTGAGCAGGCTAAGGGGCAGGCCGATATGATTATTGAGGTTGCCTTCATTCTTAAGCGTCCTGAATCTCTGTGAAAGAATCGAATATATCATCTCTTTTGTTGTCGTCTTGCCGCTGCTGCCCGTGACAGCCACAACAGGGATATGCCGTTTCATCCTGATGAAACCGGCAAGGTCCTGCAATGCCCTGAGGGTATCGCCTACACGGATTATCACCCTGCCCTCCGGAAGTTTGCGTGGCACTGAATCCACGACCGCGCCCGCGCCCTTCAGGAGCGCCTTTTCAACGAAGTCGTGCCCGTCGAACCTTCCGCCCCTTATGGCAAAAAACACCTCGCCTTCGGATATGGTGCGTGAATCCGTCGAGACCCCTGTGAAGGTCTCCGGCTCCCCGCAGACCAGTCTGCCGCGTGTTGCTTCAAGAATGTCCCTTACACTCAAAACCGTCATTTTGATGAACCGGCCTCCGGCAGCTTTTTTATCGCCTCTCTCAATACCTCTTTATCACTGAAGTGGTACCTTACACCGTCAATCTCCTGGTAGTCCTCGTGGCCCTTGCCTGCAACAAGCACTGTATCCCCCTCTTTTGCAGCAGACACCGCCTCCATGATGGCATCTTCCCTGTCGGGCCGCACCGTGTAGTTGTCTCCCTTGATTCCTTTGACAATATCCCTGATGATATCAAGGGGGTCTTCTGACCGGGGATTGTCTGAAGTTATGACTGCGAGGTCGCTCAGCGCGGATGCAACGGCGCCCATCAGGGGCCTCTTTGCCCTGTCCCTGTCACCGCCGCATCCAAAGACGGTTATAAGCCTGCCGCGGGTGACGGCCCTGGCCTCCTGCAGGACATTTCTCAGTGCATCTTCGGTATGCGCATAATCAACTATACACAGAAAGCCCCGGCCCGTGTCAATATTTTCAAAACGTCCTTCAACGGGTTCCGCTTCCTGTATCCCCTTCTGTATGGCCTCATCACCGAGGCCCAGCGCATACGCAATACCGGCGGACATCAGGATGTTACAGACATTAAACCTGCCCATGAGCCCTGAACTCACACTGAACCGGCTGCGGGGTGTCTGTATATCAAATGTGAGGCCGAAGGTTCCGGTGCCGGGCGTCTCCGGCCTGTGAGCTCCGGCCGGTATGCCGTATCCCTTTATGTTTTCTGCTCTTATCATTGCTCTGCTGTCCTGAAGGCCGCACGTTATCACATTGCACCGGAGTTTCTCTGCAAGGCCCCTGACCAGAGGGTCGTCATAATTAAGCACGGCGGAGCCTTTTTCCCTGAGATGGCTGAAAAGGCCTGCCTTGGCCCTGAAATACTCCTCCATGCTGCCGTGAAAATCAAGATGGTCCTGGGAAAAATTGGTGAATGCCGCAACATCAAAGGTACATCCGTCCACCCTCCTGAGCGCAAGCGCATGGGAGGATACCTCAAGAACCGCATATTCCATTTTACTGTTTACCATCTCGCTTAAGTATCTCTGCAGATCCAGGGACTCGGGGGTCGTGCGGGATGCAGCCCTGATCCTCTCACCGGTTATGTAACGTACGGACCCCGTGAGGCCGGCCCTCCTGCCTCCGGCATTAATGATGTTTTTTGTAATACAGCATGTTGTGGTCTTTCCGTTCGTCCCCGTTATGCCGATGAGGGACAAACGTTCAGAAGGATGTCCGTAAAAGGCGGCGGAAATGAGGGCCAGGGCTTCCCTGCTGTCGGAGACCTCGATATATGCGGTACTCTTGCGTGCGGTGGTATCCGGTGCATCTGTTGTCTCCACTGCACGCTCTCCGACCACAGCAGCAGCCCCCCTGCTTAATGCATCCTTTATATAATCATGGCCGTCACTGGTAAAACCCCTGACGGCCACAAAGAGAAAATCTTCGCCGACCAGTCTCGAATCATAGGCGATCCCCTTTATTTCCCTGCTTAAAGGTCCTGTTATCCTTTTCGTCCTTATACATTTTAAAAGTTCTGATACTGTCATCTGCCCCGCCGGGAAGTGCCCCGTGCAGATGCTGCGGGGATACATCCCGTTAAAAAATCTCCTCTAACGCGGCGTACCGGCAAGAACAATCTGATTCTCCTTCCTTTCCATAGGCACATCAAGATATGCAAATGTATGCTCCACGATGTTTTTGAACACAGGGGCCGCAACCACCCCGCCGTATACTGATCCCTTCGGCTCATATATAACAACCACAAGCGCTATCCTCGGATCATCCGCAGGCACAAAGCCTACGAATGAGCTTACGTACTTTTTTCTCGAATAACGGCCTGTCGCGGGATCGAATATCTGGGCCGTGCCTGTCTTGCCGGCCACGAGGTTCCCCTTGATATACGCCAGTGTCGCGGTGCCGCCTTCTTCCACGACGGTCTTCAGGATATCCCTGACAACCGCGGCTGTCTCCCCGGATATGACCCGCCTCCTGACCGTGGGCGATACAGTTTTAACAGGCCGGCCAGCCGGTGAGATTATGTCGGATACAACGTAGGGCTTCATCAGCATACCGCCGTTGGCAATGGCCGCATATGCAGACAGGAGCTGCAGGGGCGTCACGCCTATCTCCTGGCCGATCGACAGGGCCGCAAGCGATGTGCCGGACCAGTCTTCGGTCTTCCTGAGAATGCCCCTCACCTCGCCGGGGAGGTCTATGCCTGTCTTTTTCCCGAACCCGAACTTTCTTATATAGTTATAGTATCTCTCTTTCCCGAGTTTAAGGCCTATCTGCACCGCGCCGACATTGGATGACTTCTGTATAACTTCCGGGAAGGTGATTATGCCGTGTTTATGGACATCGCGGATGCGTTTGCCGCCCACGACGATATATCCCCGGGATACGTCAAACTCGTCATCCAGGCTCACAATCCCCTCTTCAAGCGCGGCGGCAGCCAGCACGGCCTTCATGGTCGAGCCCGGCTCATAGAGGTCGGTGATCGCCCTGTTGCGCCTCTGGTAGGGGCGGGATTTGCCCGGAAAGTTGGGGTCATAAGTGGGCATGTCGGCCATCGCGAGGATCTCCCCTGTGACGGGATTCATCATTATCGCCACGCCGGCCTTTGCCTTCCATTTTTTCACCGCTGCCGACAGTTCCTTTTCAACAATATACTGGAGCCTCTCGTCAATGGTCAAAAGGAGATTATTGCCGGAGACG
>WFVK01000102.1 GCA_015491705.1 Nitrospirota bacterium
ACTTAAGGGGAGGAGTAATTTCCTTCGCCTTATAACCCTTGAACCCTGAACCAGCTAACCCCTGAACCTCAAACAGGGTTTTACGGCGGGCTCTCCAGCCGGTTTATGCAACGTTAAGGTTAAGTTTAAAGATACGGCCGGGCTAAGTCAACATCAGTGACCGCCTGAGACCCGAGAAGCCTGCGCCTTACCGATACCAGATGCTGAAAGTATTGTACAAATGCCCTGTACAGCTTGGCATTGTCATCCTCCAGGCTTTTCAACAGCGGGTCACAGAAGAAAAACGTGCAGCGGAACGGCCTCCTCCATCTCTGCAGGGAGCATCCCGTATCCGTGAGAAACCGGCAGGGGTCCGACTCCCCCCGCTCCGGCACGCCGGCCGGCATTTCCGCGCCGAGCGCCCTGAGAAAGAGGAGGTCATCCTTGTCCGGGCGGCCGTGTTTGTCGCGACAGCAGACCTGTCTGCATTTAGGGCAGACTATCGCCGTATGCTTCTCTATAAAAGGAGAGACCGCATCGAATGCATCTCTGATCTCATATGCAAGCTCCTTCAGAGCAGCGGAGCGGTTTTTTCCGTCCTCTTTATCCTCGGGTTTCATTTTGCCCTGCAGCGGCATAAAAAATACGCCGGCTCTCCAGCCGGTTTATGCAACATTGTTAAAATACAGGCCCGGGCCTGTCCGTTGTTCATCCTTCAATCCTTCCGTCTCTCATCCTTATAATTCTCCGGCATCGTGAGGCGATTCCCTCATTGTGCGTGACAATGATAAAGGTGATCCCCCTGCTGTTCAGCGCGGTCAACAGGCTGAAGAGTTCCTCCCCTGTCCGCGTATCGAGGTTTCCCGTGGGCTCATCGGCAAGCACGACCCTGGGGTCAAGCATGAGGGCCCTTGCAACAGCCACCCTCTGCTGTTCGCCGCCGGAAAGCTCCCCCGGCTTGTGGGACAGTCTCCCCGAAAGCCCGAGCTCAGACAGTATACGCCCGGCCTTCTCCTCTGCTTCACTGTGTCCTCTTCCTGCTATAAGTGCAGGCATTACTGTATTTTCAAGCGTATTGAACTCCGGCAGGAGATGGTGAAACTGGAAGACAAACCCCACTGTCCTGCTCCTGAAATCAGCCAGCTTGTCACTGCCGAGCGCAAAGACATCGCTGCCTTCATATAAAACCCTTCCGCTTGTGGGCCTGTCGAGGGTGCCGAGTATATGGAGCAGCGTGCTCTTGCCGACGCCGGAAGGGCCCATGAGCGAGACCATTTCACCCTGCTTGATGTCAAACGTTATGTCTTTTAATATATGAAGTTCCCTTCCGCCGGAAGAAAAAATCTTGTTCAGGTTTCTTACGCTTATAAGGACGGCCATCTATATCTTATCGCTTCCCCATTCCTTCAGTTCCTCAAGGGCACCCTTTTCGGGCTTTACGGATTCCTTCAGCCTTTTATAGGTCTTTTTCACCTTCCTGGTGCCTTTTACTATTTCATCCACGTAATCCCCGAACTCCGAAATGCTCTTTCCGATAACGATGGTGCCTTCCCCCAGTATCCTGAAAGGCTCTCCGCCTTTCCACACGGCAATCCCTATTATGAGAAACACCGTGAATATCACTATCACCATCATTTTAAATATAAGCTTGAACATGGATTCTCCACTTTGTTAAAAACAGCGTATTCCTTTATATCTTAATCCAATGTACTGCATGATAACAACTCCGGCCGGTCTGAGCCGCTATCCTTGGATATATGCGGCGATGAGCGCATCAGGCTCTCTGAACCCCTCACATTCATGTTTATGCCTGATTCAGGGATGTGACGGAGATGATAATAGAGGAGTGGTGTATTAATTTGAGGTTGCCTTTGATATACAACCTGCATTCCGACACTCAACAGCAATCTCTTTAGAAATTGTTTTGGTAGTCCTCTTTCCATCTATTACGCCGGTCCGGCGATAATAAGTGCCGGAGAGCTTATCAGGCGTTGACTTGCAGGCACAATCAGGTTTGCCGCATTTACTGCGGGCAGTAGTTAGTTCATGTTGCGGAAAGTCATTATCTGATCAGCCCGCTGTCATTTCGAACGAAGTGAGAAATCTTAACCCGTCGCAATATAAAGATTTCTCCCGCTGGTCGAAATGACGCAAGCTCAGGGATTACTTTCAAAAATCAGCTTCCGCAACAGATACCAATGAAGAATTAATAATTCTTTTACCCCCTGCCGAACCTCACAAACACGACTTGGACATCTTTTTTGCCCCCTCCAGCGCCGCAGCGTCGTTGACCAGTATCCTGTTTCCCCTGAGAATCCCCTTGAGCACGACCTGTTTGCCGAATCCGCTGTCCAGCTTCCACTGCGGGGCCCTGTTGAGCTCTACCCTGTAGAGTTTTTTGTCAGTAGTGAAGATAACCCAGGGGCTGTCACCGGAGTCCTCGAGAGAGCAATCCGTGAGCCTGCCGTCGGCCATGCATTTTTCGCTCACCAGTTGCCCCCTTATGAGCACCTCCCTGTCGCTCGCC
>WFVK01000103.1 GCA_015491705.1 Nitrospirota bacterium
CCGTTACTTCCTGCAACAGAGACGTATTTCCAATATCCCATCGCTTTATAAAGGTTTTACGACGGGCTCTCCGGCCGGTTTATGCAACGTTAAGGTTTAATCATAGAGTTATGATTACCATAATTACACATTTTTGTTAAAATTTGCGGAAGATAAATCCAAAAATTGCGCCGAATATGTGGAATTTCCCCCTGCTCCCGGTGAGCCGGTTGACAAAGCCGGACAGCAAATGCGATAGTCTTTCTTAAATGCTGAGAGAATTCAGGGCCGACCTCCACATCCATACATGCCTCTCCCCGTGCGCGGATCTTGACATGACACCCTCCTCGATAGTAAAGACCGCCTGTCAGAGAAGGCTTGATATAATAGCAGTAACAGACCACAATTCAGCGGAAAACACTGCTGCAGCCCGCAGGGCCGCCGAGGGCACGGGACTTACCGTGCTTGCCGGGATGGAGATCACATCCTCTGAAGAGGCGCATATCCTGGCCGTCTTTGACAGTATTGAAGCTATTATGAAACTGCAGGACATAGTATATGAGAGCCTGCTGCCGACAGAAGACATACGGCCGTCCTCGCCGTTTGACACAGGCGGACCCGGGGGATTCGGAGAGCAGGTGGTGGTCAATGAAAAAGACGAGGTTCTGGGATTCAGCAACCGCCTCCTCATAGGCGCGACAGGCCTGCCCGCGGATTCCGTTGTCAACACGATACACTCCCTCGGCGGACTCGCCGTAGCCTCCCATGTGGACAGGGAGGCATTCAGCATAATCTCGCAGCTCGGCTTCATCCCCGGGGACCTGAAATTTGATGCACTGGAGATGTCCGCAAGGGCGGGCAGGGAGAAGGCCGGCTATCTGTTTGAAAATTACAGTTCCTTTACGTGGGTATCCTCATCTGATGCGCATTACATCAAAGACATAGGGAGGACGGCAACGGTCTTTCTGATAGAGGAGCCGACGGCGGCGGAGATGGCGCTGGCCATGAAGGGTGTGGATGGAAGAGGCGTGAAACAAGGGCAACCGTGAGGCATAAAAACACATGGCGATTGCATATATAGGCATTGGTTCAAATCTCGGCCGCAGGAGGGAAAACTGCAGAAAGGCCGTCGCCCTCCTGTCGGAAAACGGTATCACGGTGTGCAGGGTTTCGTCAATGATAGAGACAGAGCCGTGGGGGCTGAGGGAGCAGCCGAAGTTCATCAACATGGCGGTTGAGACAGAAACGGATACAGGCCCCCATGAACTGTTAAAGCTTCTCAAAGAGATAGAAGCCGCGATCGGACGCCGTCCGTCCGTCCGCATGGGGCCGAGAATCATCGACCTCGATATACTGATGTATGACGGCCTGCGCGTCAAGACACCCGACCTGGAGATACCGCATCCCGGCATGAAGGACAGGGATTTTGTCCTGAGGCCCCTTGCTGAAATAGCACCCGAGATTATCCACCCTGTATACAAAAAGACCATCCGCCGCCTCCTCGATGACCTTATAACCGCATAAAACTACTGCACGCCGACACCCCCTCCGACCCCCTCATGAGTAATTCCCCGAATTGCAATCACCGCAGGAAATGATTATTATATTTTCATGAATCTCTCGGTGGTTATCCTGGCAGCGGGCATGGGAAAAAGAATGAAATCCGGCATACCCAAAGTCCTCCACGAGACCCTGGGCAAACCCATGCTTCAGCATGTAATCGATGCCGTAACCCCGCTGAAACCTGCAAGGACCGTGGTCGTTGTCGGCAACGGCGCGGATGAGGTCAGAAAGCGTGTAGCCGCCTCACACCTTACCTTTGTTGTCCAGGAAAGACTCCTCGGCACGGGCAATGCCCTTGCGGTCGCCGCGAAAGAACTGAACAGGGGCCCTGTTCTCGTACTCAACGGCGACGGCCCGCTGATAACAACCGGGACACTGAGAAAGCTGCTGACAAGGCACAGGCGGAGCGGCAACGCACTGTCCTTTCTCTCCTTTGCAGATGATTCAATGGCCGGATACGGCAGGATCATCCGCGACCCCGGCGGCAGGGTGTCCGCGATTGTGGAGGATAAACATGCAACACCGTCCGAAAAAAGGAAATTCACGGAATTAAACGGCGGGGTTTATGTAATAGAGAGCGCCGAACTCGGCTGTCTGGACAGGATCAGCAGGAACAGGGATTCCGGGGAGTATTACCTTACGGACATTGTCAATATTGTATCAGGCTCGGGCAAAAGGCTCGATGCATACAGGTGTCCCCCGGAAGAGATCCGCGGCGTCAATACAAGGGAGGACCTCTACGAGGTCACGGAGATCATGAGAAAAAGAGTCATTGCAAAATGGATGAAACGAGGCGTGACCTTTATGGATCCCGGCAGGACAGTGGTGCACGCGCCGGTTTCAATAGGCAGGGATACGGTAATTTATCCGGACACTTATATCGAGGGAGAGACCGCAATCGGCAGGAACTGCATTATATATCCGGGCGTGAGGATCTGCAACAGCACACTCGGAGAAGGTGTTATAATTAAAGACAACACGCTGATAGAAGAGAGCAGGATCGGAAAGGGCTCCAGCGTGGGTCCGTTTGCGCACCTGAGGCCCATGAGCGTGATCGGGCGTGATGCAAGGATAGGGAATTTCGTGGAGATAAAAAAATCCACCATAGGACACGGCACAAAGGCATCCCACCTGACATATCTCGGGGATGCAGTGGTGGGAAGCAATGTCAATATCGGTGCAGGGACCATCACCTGCAATTACGACGGCAGGAACAAGTTCAGGACGGTCATAGAATCCGGGGTCTTCATAGGGAGTGATTCACAACTAATCGCGCCCGTGACAATACACAGGAATGCTTATGTTGCGGCCGGGGCCACGATCACGAAAGACGTCCCCCCGGGCTCACTCGCAATAAGCAGGGCGAAACAGCAGAATCTCAAGAACTGGGCAAAGAAGAAACGGCTGAAAGACAAATAGGGGAATAATGCAATGTGCGGAATAATCGGCTATATCGGCAACAGAAACGCCATTCCGATACTTATAAGCGGCCTGAAGAGGCTCGAGTACCGCGGATATGATTCCGCGGGCATATCGTTTATCGGCAGTAACGGCATAGGGGTAAAGCGCTGCGCAGGAAAGATAAGGGACCTTGAAAGCTCCATACGCGGGCAGCGCCTCAGAGGGATCATAGGCGTAGGCCACACGAGATGGGCGACCCACGGGAAGCCCTCGGAGAGAAACGCCCATCCGCACAGGGCGGGCGGGATCGTGGTGGTGCATAACGGCATCATCGAGAACTATTTCGAGCTCAGGGAAGAGCTGAAAAAAAACG
>WFVK01000104.1 GCA_015491705.1 Nitrospirota bacterium
CAGGGCATCCCGGAAAAACAGGGACGAAATCCCCCGAATAAACCTTGATGTTGCATAAACGGACAACAGGGCCTGCCGTGGACCCCCATGCTGATAAACCCGCCGTTTAGCCGCAGGCAGGAAAAATTTTTCCCGCCCGGAAAAATTTTTTAGCAATTCCGCCGCTGACGTTCTCTACCCCCTGTCTGAATATACTTTAAAAATCACCTGTTAGGGTATTTTCTCCAATGCAGGCATGCCGATTGCATCAGTCTCCGGCATGAGCGTTTATGTACAGGCAGCAATGGAGATTAAAGGGGCCGTCGGCCGGCGGGATCCCGGGCAGGGCCTGAATCTTCGCGCAGGGGCCGGTCTTGACAGTTTCATGTTCGATTCCCTGATCAATAATTTCATGACGAAGGAGACCGGCAGGTCTTCGGAACAGGCCGGCAGAAAGACGGAGGCAGTGGAAGACCGGCAATCTACGCCTGAAACACGGGAACCCGCCAGGGCATTTAAGGATTCGGAAATAAGTAAGCCGGGAAAAATCAGGGCAGACTCCCAAAAGACGGAAAGAGACAGCGGCCCCGGCAAACAGGGAGACGGCAATGAATACGGGGAAATAAACAGGCAGCCCGTGCAGCCTGATAAGTATGCTGATGAAGGCGGCAAGGCCATTGGTCATAATCCTGGTACAGCAAAAAAAGATTCCGCTTCCTGCATAGATAACCAGCGGATGGTGAAAGACGGTGCGAATGATCTGAAGGCATCCGGCTTGCCGCTGAAAAGTGCCCCTTTATCGGATAACACCGCTGATGCAGCAACCGCTAAAGGAGCCGGACGGCATGCCGGCAATGCGGATGCACCGGCTGAAGACGGCCTGAAGGTCTTTAATCATGCCGAAGGTTCAGGCGGCATGATTCAGAGGGCAGGCGGCAAGGAAAATGTACAGATGAAGAGTGCTGTGATGCCGGACGGCGTGCCGAAAAACACCGCTTCCGCACAGACACAGGCAGACAATCAGGCGGCGTTAATGGCAGGAGCAGGCAAAGACCCGCAATCCCAGGAGCCTGGCCGGACAGGAACTCACAGCGGATTTAAGCCAGGCCATCCCTTACAGGAGAAGACAAACGAATCCACGGTGGGGAAGGGCATTAATAACAGTATTGAAGAGATGATCAGGAATCAGCTAAAGACCTCATGTTCGGTTGACCGGGGGGCTGGTGAAAGGGACATTCCCAGACCTTCCGCAAATACCGGTCATACCGCAGGACAGTATCTTGTGAGGCAGTTTCAATTGCAGGGTGGTGTTACGGAGGCGGCGGGCAATAACAGTGCAAGGATATTATCCGCGGTAAGGCCGGGGTCTGAATTTGCTGGAAACTTAAATCGTGAAGGCGGTGCGGGCGCTCATCCAAAGACCGCCCGCACCGCGCGGGGACACGGCAGTGCGGGCCCGGCGGACAGCGGTGTCATCGCTCACCGCGGCGCAAAGGGAAAGAATATTCAGCATGCCGGGAGATCTGCGAGGCCGCCGGCCTTTAATGATGTGATCGAGAAGATTATTTATGTCGCGAAGGGTAATAACAGGCTCGGCGTCACCATAGAAAACGAAACAGTAGGAAGGCTCAATATAAACGTCAGCCTGAACAAGGGAATAATAAATGTCCATATCAATGCAGCCGATAATGCAACGAGGGAATTCGTCCAGGGCAATATTCAGCATATAGTCGACTCCCTTGCAAAGAGCGGTGTCAGTGTCGGTGGATTCTCCGTGGGGCTGAGGAACCACAAGGGCGGTGAAGGCAGTGAAAACAGGTATGCTTATGACAATGGAAGGGGTTTTGATGTTGACGGCCGGCATGAGAATGCATACCCGGAGCCTATTGGAAATGCAGCGCGCAGCGGCACCGGGATGGTGAGTGTCTTCGCATAACGTATTGTATGCAGGGCGGGATAAGCCTGCCGTAACACCTTTATAGAAAAGCGGTTTGGTTTTGTAACTATACCTTTGTTTGGAGGTGGCATGAATATATCCGGAGTAAACACTATCGATGTCAATGCCAGAAACACCCCCACGGGGAAAAAGACCCTCGGGAAGGAAGATTTCATGAATCTCCTGCTCAACCAGTTGAGTCACCAGGACCCGTTGAACCCGATGGACAGCAGGGAATTTACAGTGCAGCTCACACAGTTCAGCTCTCTTGAAGAGCTCAACAATATAAACGACACCCTGAGCGATGTCCTGGCATTTCAGCATTCGATGCAGAATGCGGCCGTAACAAACCTGATCGGCAAACAGGTCAAGGTCAGCGGCAGCAATGTTTATCTTGACGGGCTGGCGGATATCAGCTATCAGTTGTCACGGGATGCGGCTTCAGTAAAGATACTGATACATGATCCGAGCGGCAGGATTATCCGCACGGAAAACATAGGCCCGCAAAAGGCCGGCGACGGAAACTTTTTGTGGGACGGCAGGGACGATACGGGCAACCGTATGTCCGAAGGCAGCTATACCTTTGAAGTGGAAGCGCTTGACAGCTCGGGCAATCCTGTTGAGGTGTCAACCATGAGTTCGGGGAATGTCACGGGTATCGTCTTCAGGGACGGCGTTACATATCTTGTGCTGGATAAGGCGAGGAATGTCCGTCTCAGTGACATTCAGGCGGTAGGGCAGAAAGATTAATCCCTGATGTTGCCCCGCCGGCGATGGTTTTATGCAATTGTAAGGTTAATAAATATAATACGAAAATACAGTACGAAGGGAGGAATATAGATGAGTATCACATCCATGTTTACGGCGGTCAGCGGAATGAATGTAAACGGCCAGGGGCTTTCGGTGGTGGGTGACAATATTGCCAACATGAACACCCACGGCTTTAAGACGAGCACCGTGGTCTTCGGCGACATAGTGAGCCAGACAGTGGGTTCACTGGGAATCGGAAGGGGCGCCCTGCTTAATGAAGTCTCGCAGGAATTTACACAGGGTGCCTTTGAGAACACCCCGAATGTCCTGGACCTTGCCGTGGACGGCGACGGTTTGTTTGTGGTGAAGAAGGGGAACAGCACATTTTACACGAGGGCCGGGCAGTTCGGCATCGACAAGCAGGGCTATGCCACGAATCCGGACGGCTACAGGCTGCAGGGTTACCAGTTTTCCGTTACAGGAGCCTCCTCGACCGTGGTCAGCGACATCAACGTTGCATCGATAAACAGCCAGCCGAGAAATTCCTCCTCAGCAACAATATATGCAAATCTTGACTCGAGGTCATCAATACCAGGGGCATTCGACGTCAGCACACCGGAGACCACATCGAATTTTACAAGCACCATCACCGTGTATGATTCCCTGGGGAACGCACATGTCATTAATATTTATTACAGAAAAAACCAGGCGATTACCACGGCCAACGGCTGGCCCTCGGGTTATCCCGCGCTTGGCGGAAACGAGTGGCAGTGGTATGCGGTTGTCGGGGCATCCGATACAACAAGCGGCAACACCGAGGTGCAGGCCCAGGGCACACTGGAGTTCAATACCAACGGGGCTCTTTACAATCAGAGCGCAACCACCTATCCGCTTGCGTCAGGGGGGTTTGATTTTACCGGCGGCGCCACCCAGGGGCAGGTGATAGCATTTGATTTCGGTGACGACATCGCCAATGACAGCGGAACCGGCCTGGAGGGGACAACACAGTTCGGCACCACATCCACAACATCATACCTGCAGCAGGACGGCTATTCAGCGGGCACGCTGAAAAATCTGACCATAAACAACGAGGGACTGATGTCGGGTATTTTCACCAACGGCCAGACCAAGAACATCGCCCAGATTGTGCTGGCGAAATTCATATCACAGGAAGGTCTCAAGAAACAGGGGAACAGCCTCTATGCGGAGTCCTATGAGTCAGGCCAGCCGATCGTCACTTCCCCGGGGAATTCAGGCACCGGGCAGATACTGTCGAATACCCTTGAACTGAGCAATGTGGACCTTGCAGCGGAGTTCGTCAAGATGATAATCCTTCAGCGCGGTTTTCAGGCGAACTCCAGGATGGTTTCCACATCCGACGACCTGCTTAACGAGCTTGTCAATCTGAAACGCTGAGAACGGTCTGAATAAAAACATCAGCCCCTTCCCCCTGCTTCCTCCCTGCAGGGGAAGGGGCCGGTGACCCTATTTGAATGACTCCTGGTAGACCTGTCCGGGTCTTAAGAGGGTGAAATTCTCAACCCCCTCTTCTTCCCTTACCTTCTTTAATACTTCACATGACATACATGATACGGACTTCTGGGCAAAATCACCCTGTACCTTGCCCCCGCAAAAGGTTCCGGCAATGGCCCAGCATATCCTCCCGGCGTTTTTGCCGCTGTTTATGCCGTTGCACGATGTTTCCGAGGCAGCCGGACAGATACCGAGGTCCTGATTCTTGGCCCCTCCCGGCTCCCTGCCGCATTTTTTTATTTCCCAGCAGTTCAGTTTTGACATTTGCACCTCCCGTCTTATACTGATACATCCATGTCGTCTTATACTGCTGTATTTATTGTCGGCAAACAGCGCGGAAAACTTTAGCTTCGGGTTGTCCTTACAGTTGCATAAACCCACGGCCCGCCCCTTTATGCCGCATTTAGGCTGACCGGACAGCCGGAGACAATCATACCGAGTTTACAATCTCTCCGGCTATTTCATCGAGAGGAGATACTTTATCGGCAATCCCCGCCTCTACCACGGCCTTGGGCATGCCGTAAACAACGCACGTCTCTCTGCTCTCTGCAATGGTCATTCCGCCTTTATTTTTGATTTCTCTCATCCCATTTGCCCCATCGCTTCCCAGGCCTGTAAGAATTACGCCGAGCACCTGGCCGGAATAGTGCTCTACAACCGACAGCATTAGCATATCAACCGAAGGCTTGTATATATATGTTCCATTGTCTTCCGATATGTTTATAAGCGTCTCTGTTATCTTCGTGCGGGTAATCCCCATGTGTCCGCTGCCCGGAGCTATAAAGGCCACACCTTTCCTGACGGGTTCGCCGTGTTCCGCCTCCTTTACCTCAATGGCGCTCAACTGGTTGAGCCTTTCCGCAAACGGGCCGGTGAACGCCGCGGGCATGTGCTGGGCTATGAGGATGGGGACGGGAAAGTCTTTCGGAATCCTGCTGAGAATGTGCTGTAATGCCCTGGGCCCGCCGGTGGATGTGCCGATGGCAACGATGCCGATCTTCCTGTGAACCGTTTTAAGCCCCCGCCTCGGCATATCAATCGGTTTTGGAGAGATGCTCGGCCTTCTTGATACCCGGCCGTTCCGGGCAATAGCCTTGATTTTTTCTATCAGGATGTCCCTGATTTTTACTATGTTGATGGATAGATCAGACAGGTTTTTGGATATGAAGTCAACTGCTCCCAGGTCAAGGGCATCAAGTGTCACCTTTGCATCTTCGGTGGTCAAGGAACTGACCATGAGCACGGGTACGGGATTACTCGCCATTATGTGCTTCAGCGCCTCGATACCGTTCATTACCGGCATTTCCACGTCCATTGTTACAATATCTGGCTTCAGGGCGCTTACTTTCTCCACGGCTTCAAGCCCGTTTCTTGCAGTGCCCGCAACGATGATCTCGGGGTCCGTTGAAATCATGCCCGAGATAGAATTTCTCATAAACGCCGAGTCGTCTACAATCAGCACCTTTATCATCTGTTATCCTTCTTTAATGCGCCGTACTTGTTTACCTTACAGTGGCATAAGAATATCGCCGGCAGGTTCCGCTGTCCGTTTATGCGACATTCAGGTTTATTTCTCACATCTCTGTGCCGTCACCCAACAGCTTGTTTATATCGATAAGTATTATGAGCCTGTTTTCAAATTTTGCAATGCCTTTTATGAACCTGCTGTTCAATCCGGATGATATCTGCGGCGGCGGCTCCACTGTGTCCGCCGGGATTCTCAGCACCTCTGACACGGAATCCACTATCAGGCCGTTCGTGACTCCATCGATGTCCATGATTATTATTCTCGATGTATCGTCCGTCTCTTTTTCTTCGATGCCGAATTTTTTCCTGAGATTTATTACAGGCATCACCTTCCCTCTCAGGTTGATTACACCTTCAACATAATGCGGTGCATTCGGCACCTGTGTTATCTCGGTTACCCTGTTTATCTCCTGGACATTCAGGATGTCCACCGCGTATTCTTCGTCTTTAAGGGTAAATGAAACGAGTTGCAGGATGTCCTCTCCTGCCGTTGCAGTTGACATATTTACCTCCTGATTATTTATAAATAATAATTGTTACCCCTCTCAGAAACCGAACTCGCTCAGGAGTCCTTCCACGTCGGACTGGGTGATTTTTTCAGCAGGTTTCTCTTTATCTGCATCCGTCTCATCCGGGGCTGAAGCCTTCCCTGCTTCGCCCGTCCCGGAAGGGCTTTTGACCTGGACGCCGAACTTGCCTATTAATGTAAGCAGCTCGGATTCCACATCGTGCACGAGTTGAATAACCTTTTTGATGGTCTGGCCTATGATATCCTGGAACTGCTGGGCGGTAAGAATATCCGTCATGTCATTATCCAGCGAAGACTTGAATGCCTTCAGATAATCGACCGATTCATCGTGGCCTTTTATGTTTTCAATGTGCCTTGAAAAGGTATCGGACTCCTCAAAATATCTCTCGACAATTCCCATCGTCTTGTTGGCGGCGTCCTCTGTTTTCTTGATCACGAACTGTAGCTTGTCAACGGCATCGGGGACATCCGTCCTGGTGAGCCTTTCAAGGCCGTTATTTATGGCGCCCTTGAATTCATCCAGTGAATTGTGAAGCTTTCTTGTTATCCTGCCGACTTCCCTGAAAAGGTCGCTGTCGGTCGCCCTGATCAACTGGCTGACTATGCCTTCCACCCTGTTGTATTCGTGAGATGACAGGGCGTCCATGAAGTCCAGCATCAGTTTGAATATGTTATGCCTCGGATCGTTTTCGTCAATGTTGGCGTCAAGATATTCCCTGGCGTCATGCAGCTCCGTGACCGTGATCTTTCCTCCGGAGGTTTCAACCTCCCTGACCACCTGCACCTTCTCCCCGCCGTCTGCCTCCGATACTTCAACTATGGCGTCATTCAGCAGGCTCATGTCATCCATGGGGAGGAGTTTCCCGGTATCAAGCAGGACAATGAGCCTTCCGTTGATCTTGGCCACCCCCTTGACATGCTCGGCGCTGTTGCCGGCAAATCTCTCCGGGGGCTCTATGCCGGATGCATCAGCCTTGATGACACCTGTTATCGCGTCCACTATGACGCCGAATGCCACTTTTCCGGCGGAAATAACGATTACCGTATCGGATTCGCTTTCGTCTCCCGGCGCATTTAAAAGGTTTTTCAGATTCACTATCGGGATAATGGACCCCCTGATGTTTGTAACGCCTTTTATGTACGGGGGCAGTTGAGGCAGCTCTGTAACGGCAGGCATTTTTATTATCTCGCGAACCGTTAAGATCGGGACCATATATTCACCCGAGTTGAGTTTGAATCCTATATACTGTTCCACGGAAACCTCCTCGATCGATTGCATTTCCTGAAATATCCTCTTCCGGATTTATCATGCTGTTTCAACAAGGCTTCTCGACATCGCTGTAACATCCAGTATGAAGACAACCTTGCCGTCACCGGTTATAGACGCCCCGAGAACGTACGAAGATGCGGTATCTATTCCCTCGAGTGTCTTTATTACAACTTCTTCCTGCCCCAGCAGTCTGTCCACCGCAAGGCAGAATTTTTTTTCACCCAGTGATATAACGACCACGTACTTGTGTTCTTTATCATGGCCGCCGTTGGAGCCCGTGCCGAGGATTTCCTTAAGCTCAAACAGGGGACAGACCTTGTTGCGGATGACTATCACATCCTTGCCGGTGATGTTGTCTATCTCATTCTTTGATATCTTCAGTGTCTCTTCTATCGGAGAGAGCGGTATTGCATATTTTATGCCTGCAACTTCAACCATTAGCGCCTGTAGTATTGCCAGTGTCAGGGGTATACATATTCTGAAGGTCGAGCCTTTGTCTTTAGTGGTCGATACCTCGACATAGCCGTTCAAAAGAGAGATATTGTTATTTACGACATCCATTCCCACACCGCGGCCGCTGAGTTCGGTCGCGGTTTCCTTGGTGGAGAATCCGGGCATAAAGATTATGTTGACCGCGGCCTCGTCGGACATCTTGGCGGCCTCCTCTTCCGTCAACATACCTTTTTCAACAGCCTTTTCCTTCAGTTTTTCAATATCTATTCCCTTGCCGTCATCCGTGATCTCGATAACGATCTGGTTACCTTTCTGGTAAGTGTTTACAACGATTTTCCCTTTCTCCGGTTTTCCTTTTGCGATTCTTTCCCCGGGAGGTTCAATACCGTGGTCGATGGAATTCCTCAGTATGTGCGTCATCGGGTCGCCGATATGCTCTATCACGGATTTATCCACCTCTGTGCCTTCCCCGTAAATTTCTATTTCCACCTTTTTATTTACCGACGCTGAGATGTCCCTTACAAGCCTCGGAAACTTGCTGAACACCTTCTGGATCGGCTGCATCCTTATTTTCATGACGGCAAGCTGCATGTCCGATGTCACGCGGTCCAGGAACGAGACCGCCTCCATCAATGTCTCGGTCTGGGTGTCGCTGCTGTAATTCAGGTCAAAGTAATGTGATATGTTCAGGAGCCTGTTTCTTATAAGTACCATTTCACCTGCAAGGTCCATGACCTTGTCTATCCTTTCAACGTCCACACGGAGATTCTGTGCTGCCTCTTTTGCCTTATGGGGCGTATCCTTGTGCGTCGGCGGCTGGTGGTCGGCGGGTTTTTCCGCATTACCGCCTTCCTCGGGCTGTTGAGTTTCATCCCGCTGAGAAG
>WFVK01000105.1 GCA_015491705.1 Nitrospirota bacterium
ACCGCGATCAGGGCCTTTGCCGTCCCCCAACTGGCCGGCGAGGGTGTTGTAAAAGAACTGAAGGCGCTTCCCTCTTTTCTCTACATCCCCGGGGAATATGAACTTCCCCCCGGGACAATTTCCCTTCCCTGGGATAGGGACATCGATTATATAGTCGGGGAATTCGCCCGCATACAGGGCACGAGGGTGCCTGCACATCTCGTGTCTTCGGCAAAGTCGTGGCTTTGCCACAACCGCGCGGACCGCGAGGGTCCCATCCTCCCCCGCAACATGGAGCCCCCTGAGAAGAGGGTATCCCCTGTGGAGGCGTCGGCCCGCTATCTCAGGCACATGAAAGACGCCTGGAACTACACCATGGCCCGCGGAGCCGAAGACAGTCTCCTTGAAAACCAGCAGGTCATCATAACCATACCCGCTTCATTTGACGAATCTGCAAGGGAGCTTACCGCCAGGGCCGCGGACATGGCCGGGATAAGGGAATTCACCATGCTTGAGGAGCCCCAGGCCGCATTTTATGCATGGATAGCCTCCCATAAGGACGGCCTGGAGGAATTGACGGGTGAACACAGACTGATCCTTGTCTTTGACGTCGGCGGGGGCACGACCGATTTCACCCTTATCTCCGTAACCGGGGGAAAAGACGGTCCGTCTTTCCGCAGGGTTGCAGTGGGCGACCATATAATGCTCGGGGGCGACAACATGGACCTTGCGCTTGCAAGGAGAGTGGAGACCGCGCTTGCAGGGCCGTCCGGCAGGTTTGATTTCCAGCAGTGGCTTTCCGCGACCTGCCAGTGCCGCGCTGCAAAGGAAGAGCTTCTGGGCGGTGCAGGGAAGGAGAGCGCGGTCATCACCGTGCTCGGCAGCGGCAGGCGCGTGGTCGGCGGTGCAGGCAGTGTTGAATTAACCGCGCGGGAGGTAAGGGATATAATAATCGAAGGATTTTTCAGGAAAGTGGATCCCCGCGAAGAAGTAATGAAGGCCAGGGTCTCGGGCCTCCAGGAACTAGGGCTGCCGTTTGTCCAGGACACCGCGATAATGAAACACCTCTCATCCTTCCTGAGGAGGCATGCAGCCAACAGGGAACTGCAACGCTTCATCTGCGGCAAAAACGGCACACGCATTGTCAGTCCGGACATTCTCCTTTTCAACGGCGGGGTATTCAGCTCACCTGTCATAAGGGAGCATGCAGCCTCGGTCATCAGGGAATGGTTCCCCGGTGAAGGCCGGACACTGACCGTGCTTGAGAACGAGGAGTTCGACCAGGCCGTATCCATCGGGGCCGCATACTACGGCCTTGTGCTCAGGGGAAAGGGGAGGAGGATATCAGGCGGCATAGGAAAGGCATATTACATAGCCGTTGAGACACGCACTGAAAAGCAGCGGGCCGGGGCTGAAAACCTCCTCACACTTGTCTGCATTGTGCCGAGGGGCGTTGAGGAGGGGCAGGAGATACACCTGTCCTCACCAGAGTTCGAGGTGATGACGAACAGCCCCGTGAGCTTTGTCCTTTACTCCTCAAGCTACAGGGCGGGTGACAGGACAGGGGATGTTATCACTGCTGAAAGGGATGAATTCGTCGAGCTTCCCCCTGTCAGGACCGTGCTGCATTACGGCAGGAAGAGCGGTTCGGTAAAGATTCCCGTATCACTCGGGATAAGGCTGAATGAATTCGGCACACTGGATGTATGGTGTGAATCCAGAAAGACGCCCCACCGCTGGAAGCTCGCCTTCCAGCTCCGCGGAGAGCCTGAAGAAGAGAAGCCGCCCCTTCATAAAAAGGGCCCCGGGCACACCCTTGAGGAGTCGGCGGTAACCGGAGCGGCGGACCTGATTGAGAAGGCGTTTCAGCACCCCCCGGACAAACCGGCTGAAGTGACCCCTGAAAACGTCGTGAAAAAGATACAGGAGCTGCTGAACCTGGACAGGAAGGCATGGCCCCTGTTTGCCATAAGAAAGATGTGGGACAGCCTGATAAAGCTCAGACACGCCAGGCGTCTCACGCCCGTGCACGAGGCCAGGTGGCTCGGGCTGTCGGGATTTCTGCTCAGGCCGGGATTCGGCCACGGGCTTGACGGGGTGCGGATAAAAGAGCTGTGGAAGGTGTTTCTTGAGGGGCTTCATTTCCCCCGCAACGGCCAGTGCAGGACCGAGTGGTGGATAATGTGGAGGCGCACGGCCGGGGGATTCGACGGCGCAAAGCAGGACATAATATTCAGAAAGATCGCGCCGTGGCTGCTGCCCTCAAAGAAGAAGCCGAGGAGACTCTCCGGCGCGGAGACAGCCGAGATGTGGATGCTTGCAGCCAGCCTGGAGAACCTGTCGCCGGAGATAAAGGAAAAGCTGGGCGATGAACTCGCAGGAGATATGAAGAAGTCAAAGGGCCGTGTCCCGGAGCATTACTACTGGGCGCTCTCAAGGCTCGGCGCCAGGGTGCCGTTTCACGGACCGCTTGATAAGGTGGTCTCCAGGGAGGCGGCGGAGAGGTGGATAAAGGTTATCCTCGATGCAGAATGGGCAAAGCCGAAAAACGCGGCCTATGCAGTGGCCCAGATGGCAAGGAAGACGGATGACAGGATCAGGGACATCGACAGAGACCTCAGCGCGCGCATAGCGGAGAGGCTTTCCCCGTATAAATGGTCGGGCAGGTTCATCAGGCAGATAGAAGAGGTGGTTCCCATTGAATGGGAGGATGAAAAGGATATCTTCGGGGAATCCCTTCCGGTAGGGCTGTATATTGTCCCGCCCGGTTTCTCAGGGGAGCAGGAGGCCGGCGGCTGACGGCTGAACTATTGCACATTTACTGCTTTCCACAGCATTGTGAAGCAACCCTTATGGTATCAACCCCTTCAAAAGGCGTGGCTTTGCCGCCTGGTGGCGAAGGTTTTATTGCAACTGGAAGGGTTAGTGTTGCATAAACAGGCAGGAGGGGCTGGTGCGAGAGAGGGGAGTTGAACCCCTACGGGTTGCCCCACTGGATCCTAAGTCCAGCGCGTCTGCCGGTTCCGCCACTCTCGCAACTGATTGATTTTAGTGCAAATTCAGGCATTTTGTCCAGCCCGGTTTTCAGCAGGAGCGTTCGAGGATTTGTACGGGAACCACAAGATTCCATGTCTTCAGCAGTCGGCCCGGTTTTCGACCGCCACGGGCCATGTAATGCGGCCTCCGCGGCCTGTTGCGCCGCAGTCGTTCAAGACGGCCGTCTTTCACCATCAGGATTGCCGCATCCTCGTAATCCGGCGCCTCGGCATAAAGGCTTCTCCGGTTCTCTCAAAACCTCAGCACTGAGATTTGCCGTGATCTTATCAAACCAGGCATCTATCCCCTTTGAATCAACATACTGTTCAACATGTAAGCGTTTACAAAGAGTACGATGTCCGGCCTGCGGGTCTGGTGACTACCGGTCCGCTCGACGGCAAACTCTTCTGTGACAGGAAAGACGTTGTTCTCCGGATGTTCCCAGTCGATGTAATGCAGGGTAAAACTCCTGGATACGCCGTCCACCGACTGTTGAAGACTCTTTCCCAGCGCCAGGAGATCGTAAATCTTCTCATTTGTACGCACCAGCCCGTC
>WFVK01000106.1 GCA_015491705.1 Nitrospirota bacterium
CCTGAGTTGGCGCCACTATAAGATGGTTAATAAAATGCAAGAAATATGCCATGGATGGACGAATTACGTGATTTATTTTTTTCTTTAATAAACAGGAGGTTATGATAAAAAGACAGGGCTTCAGGCCCTGTCCGGGCGGCATTCAGTAAAGGTTACACATAAATGGTTCGGCACAGATGTGTGACATGGCACAGTATTTTATGAAGAAAACTCAGGGATTCACCTGTCAGGGGTCAGGGATTCCCTCAGTTTCCTGTCGGCCCCGATAATCCTGTCCGCATTGTCTCCGGTGAGTTCCCATGAATAGGCGCCTCTGGCATTCCGCTTTAATTTTATCTTTACGGGTTTCTGCGGCCTTATCTCCCTTATCTCAGGCGCCTGTCCGAAAACAGGCTCTTTCTCACTGCTCCGGCCGTCTGAACAGGCATACCCCCAGGCTAAAACCGCCAGCAGAAGGAATAACAGAAACATCTTGTTGTATCCGGCCCTTTTTTTCATCTCAAACCCCCAAACCCCCGAACCCTCAACAGCTTTTATACCTGTTGGTTATCGGGAAGCGCCTGTCTTTTCCGAAGGCGCGCGGGGTTATCTTTACCCCCGGGGGGGCCTGGCGCCTTTTGTATTCGGAGCGATCCACCATTTTTATAACCTTCCTGACACACTCCACATCACAGCCCGAGCCGATTATCTCGTCAAAGCTCCTGTCCTCTTCCACGTATGCCTTCAGCACAGGATCAAGCAGGTGGTAAGGCGGCAGGGAGTCCGTGTCCTTCTGGCCGGGCCTAAGCTCGGCGGTAGGCTCCTTCAATAATATCCTCTCCGGGATCAGGTCCCTGCCCTCTTTTTCGTTCCTCCACCTGCAAAGTTCGTATACCAGTGTCTTGGGCACGTCCTTTATCACGGCAAAACCTCCTGCCATGTCGCCGTACAGGGTCGCATAGCCTACGCTCATCTCGGACTTGTTGCCTGTTGTGAGCACAAGCCAGCCGAATTTGTTGGAAAACGCCATCAGTATGTTGCCCCTTATCCGCGCCTGGAGATTTTCCTCCGTTATGTCCGTCTCCGTGCCCCTGAAGCCTTCAGACAGTGTGTCGAGGTATGCCCTGAATATAGCGTCCACGGGGATGGTTGTAATTTCGATGCCGAGATTTCCGGCATGGGCGTAAGCGTCTTCACGGCTCTCTTTTGACGTATACACGGAGGGCATGAACAAACCGTGCACGTTTTCCCTGCCGAGGGAATCCACGGCGATCGTGGTTACAAGCGCGGAGTCAACTCCGCCGCTCATCCCTATGACCACGCCCCTGAATCCGTTCTTGTTCACGTAATCACGCGTCCCGAGCATCAGTGCATTGTATACCTTCTCATTAACCGTCATCGGGGCGGGCGTTTTCCTTGCGATCCCCGGTTTCGGCCCCTCCGCCGGCGACCATGGAATGTCTGTCTTTTCAATACGCTCATCCGCGGATACAAGGGACTTCAGTTCTTTCTTGCCCCCCCGGCGTCTGCCGCCGCGTGTTTCCCGGCCGATCGCTATATCGGCAATGATGAAGTCTTCGCTGAAATATTTCCCCTTCAGCAGGATTTCGCCCCCTGGGTCCGCAATAAAGCTGCCCCCGTCAAAGACCAGCTCATCCTGCCCCCCTATCGTATTTATGTAAGCGATTGTCACCCCGTATTCCCTCGCCCTTGATGAGACGAGCCTCTCCCTGAACATCGCCTTGCCCATGTGGTAGGGCGAGGCATTGATGTTGATGATCAGTTGCGCTCCGGCGAGGGCCTGTACCATTGCAGGGCCTTTTTCATGCCATATGTCCTCGCAGATGTTGACGCCGATATTGACTCCGCATAGATTATACACGGGGTATCTCCTGCCGGCGCGGAAGTAACGGTATTCGTCAAAGACCCCGTAGTTGGGCAGGTGCTTTTTGTGATAGGTGTCAACAAGCCTGCCGCCGGAAATGACAGCGGCGGCATTGTATATCCCGCCGCTGTCTTCATCCACAAAACCCACCACGGCCGTGATCCCCTCCGTGGCCCCCCTTATCCTCTGAACGGCATCCATATTGTCCCTTACAAACTGCCGCTTCAGCAGGAGGTCTTCCGGCGGATAACCGGTTACGGCAAGCTCGGGAAAGGCCACTATATCCGCTTTCTTGTTCCCCGCCTTCCTGATAAAGGAAATTATCTTCCTCGTGTTTCCCGGAAGGTCTCCGACTGTAGGGTTGATCTGGGCAAGGGCTATCCTCAGATTTTTCAATGGCGGTCTCCGCTGAACAGCAAGTTCTCCTGTCGTGATGATTAATATAATTAAACAGCACGTGTTTGTAAAGCCTTGACAGGGGCGCCCTGTCCGGGCTTTTCTCTACCTTACAGTTGCATAAAAGCACCGCCAGCGGGCGTGAGGGAAAGCCTTATCCGCGATTCCTTCAGGAAATATTCCGCATGGTATATTTTTTTAAAGCAACCCCTCCCGGCCTCCCATTAACTTAAGGGCAGGGGGAGTTATCCGATCGGCTGTTTCCTGGAACAAA
>WFVK01000107.1 GCA_015491705.1 Nitrospirota bacterium
ATACAGGGGGCCGGAGCATCCCCACAAGGCACAGAACCCTCAACCTTTGAACCTTAATGTTGCATGACCGCGGGATAATTTAAAATATTTCAGTAATAAGGAGTCACGGGAATGGCAGAGATTCAATATAATGCAACCGGCAAAAGGAAGTCGTCCATTGCGCAGGTCTTCATAAAGCCGGGTACAGGCAATATCGTCATCAACAAAAAGCCTCTCAATAAATATTTCCCTTACGAAACAATGAAGATGATAGTCCAGCAGCCGCTCAGCGTAGTTGCCGTCAACGGCAAATACGACATCACGGTCAGGGTTAAAGGCGGGGGGGTCAGCGGCCAGGCGGCCGCCATAAGACACGGCATAGCGCGCGCCCTGGTTGAGGCCAATTCGGATTTCAGGGGAAAGCTGAAAAAGGAAGGCCTGCTGACAAGGGACCCGAGGGTGGTGGAGCGGAAGAAATACGGACAGAAGGGAGCCAGAAAACGCTTCCAGTTCTCAAAGAGATAAGAACCACGATTATTACCTACGGAACCCGGATATGTTAAACGTTGCTGTCCTGGGAGGGAGCGGTTATGCAGGAAGTGAACTGCTGAGGATTCTTTTATCCCATCCGCATGTAAAAGTGACCGCGGTGACGTCGGAGCGTTCAGCTGGCTCGTCAGTCTCCGGCACATTCCTTCATTTCAGGAACACTGCATTAAGATTTGAGCCCCTGGATCTGAACACCCTGGTTAAAAAGGCCGATCTTTACTTTCTCTGCCTCCCGCACAGGACGTCGCAGGAGACGGTTGCGTTTCTTCACAACGCGGGCAAGAAGGTGATAGACCTTTCCGCTGATTACAGGCTGAGAAGCGCGGCGACATACAGGCGGTGGTATAACACTCCGCACCTCTTCCGCTCCCTGCTGAAAAAGGCCGTCTACGGCCTGCCCGAAATCTACAGGGACAGGATAAGGAATGCGTCGATAGTGGCCAATCCGGGCTGTTACCCGGTAAGCGCCATACTTGCCCTTGCGCCGGTCATCGGGAAGGATTTCGCGGATACGGACTCGGTCATTATTGATTCAAAATCCGGCGCATCCGGCGCGGGCAGGAGCCCCGTGCAGCCTCTGATGTTCTGTGAGGTAAATGAATCGGTCAGGGCATATGCCGTCACCACACACCGCCATACGCCCGAGATCGAGCAGGAACTGAGCCTTGTATCAGGCAAAAAGGTCAAAATCATTTTTACGCCGCATTTAATCCCTGTAAACAGGGGTATCCTGAGCACTGTCTATTTGCGCCTCAGGGGAAAAACGACCCTCCCGGCCGTACAGAAACTCTACCGTGATTTCTACAGCGGCGAACCCTTTGTAAGGATACTGGGAAACGGCGTATATCCGAGCACAAACGCCGTAAGGGGGGGCAATTTCTGCGATATCTCCGTTTTCCTTGACAGACGCGGCAGGGAGCGCTCGCTCATAATAGTGAGCGCAATCGATAACCTCCTGAAGGGAGCCGCGGGTTCGGCCGTGCAGAATATGAACATCATGTCCGGCTTTGATGAGACAGCGGGCCTGCTGTCCCCGCCTCCCTGTCCGTGATTGCCGGATAATGAAAAACACCGGAGATGAAAAAACTGTCCAGATCCCCGGATTCCGCTTTGCCGGGGTATCAGCCGGAATAAAGCCGTCCGGCGAAAATGACCTCGCACTGGTTTACTCGGAGAGGCCTGCGGTGACAGCAGGGCTTTTCACGACCAACAGGGTCAAGGCGGCCCCGGTGAAGCTCGCGCTCCGGCGCATTGCCTCCCGCCGGGGGCAGGCCGTCATTATCAACAGCGGCAATGCCAATGCATGCACGGGCAGACAGGGGCTCCGGGATGCCGAAGAGATAAACACGGTCACCGCGAAAGAGCTCGGCATATCCCCCGGACTTGTCTATGTGTCTTCAACAGGTGTCATAGGCACACCCCTGCCGGTGGAGAAGATAAGAAACGCCCTGCCGCGGCTTATCAAGAGGCTTTCCCCGCTGTCCTTAAACGACGCCGCATCCGCCATAATGACAACAGACACCTTTGCCAAGGTCTGCTCAAGGGAAGTCCGGATAGGCGGCAAGACAGGGACGATAGCGGGTATTGCAAAGGGCTCTGGAATGATCTGTCCCCGCATGGCGACCATGCTGTGTTACATATTTACCGACATATCTGTAAGACCGGGAGCGCTTGACCGCTCTCTGAGAGAGGCAGTGAACAGATCCTTCAACAGGCTCACTGTGGATAATGACATGAGCACCAATGACACCGTCATGATTATGGCAAACGGCTTGCTTGGAAACAAACCCATTACTTCCCGTTCCGCTTACTATCGCAGGTTCAGCAACGCCCTGAACGAAGTGACTTACAGCCTTGCAAAGATGATAGCACGCGACGGCGAGGGCGCGACAAAACCCGTTGAGATCACGGTCAGGGGCGCTGCGAAGGAGAGCGATGCGGAAAAGGCGGCCATGGCAATAGCCGGTTCAATGCTCGTGAAGACCGCAATATACGGCAAAGACCCGAACTGGGGCAGAATCATGGCGGCAGTCGGCCGCTCGGGCGCGGCAATCAGTGAAGAGAAGATAGATATATACATCAATAAGGTCAAGGTGGTCAGCAGGGGGGCGGGAACCGGCAGGGACAAAAGCGCGGGCAGCATCTTCAAGGACGGTGAAGTTGCGATTACCGTTGACCTTAACGCGGGCCGGGAGACCGCACGCGTACTGACATGTGACCTTACTGAAGAGTATATCCGGATTAACGCCCATTACAGAACTTGACACAATTGGAACACTCCTATATCTTATTAAGATAAGTGCAAGTATAATTTTAATAAAAGCAGGTTGTACATTAGGGAGAATAATATGAGAAAATTACTTATCTGCGTGATACTGTCTTTTGCCTGTTCTGCCGTCTCTCTTTATCCTGCAGGAGAGGCCTTCTCTGTCGAAATCCCTGCAAAGGACAAGGAGCCGGAAGAGTACATTATCCAAAAGGGCGATACCCTGTGGGATATCTCGGACACGAAACTGCATGACTACTTTCTCTGGCCCAAACTGTGGAACGTCAATCCCCAGATCGACAATCCCGACCTCATATATCCGGGTACCAGGATAATCATCCCAACGAGGGAGCAGCTTATGCGCATGCAGCCCCCCCCTATGAAAAAGATTGTCCCGGTGGTAAAGAAACCGCGGAGAATCCCCGTAAAAAGGATCACCCGGAGATACATCGTCAAAAAAGACCTCTATATCGCAAGCGGCTGGATATCGCCGGAATTCCCGGGCAGGGGCAAGATATTATATTCGCAGACCGGACGGCGGATGGTCGGCAGGGGAGATATAGTGTACGTGGAATTGCCCGGGGAAGAGACAGCGGCCCCTTCCTTGTCACCTAAACTCGTGGTTGCCCGTGAGCGGGACGCAACTTCAGGTGAAAGATTCTTTATAATCAGGGATGTGAAAATCGTCAGGCATCCTGTCACAGACGAAATACTTGGGCATCAGATAAGGGTGACCGGTATAATTAATGTCACGGGCAAGGACGATGATGTAACGAAGGCGAAAGTGATTAAATCTTTTGAGGAGATCCGGTCAGGTGATTCACTGCTGCCCTTCAGGGAAATGAAGCCGCCCGTTGTGCCGGATACCGTCAATGCCCCGCGCATAAGCGGCTATATTGTGGAGTCGCACATGAATTCCCGCGTAGTAAGCCAGGGAGATATCGTATTCCTGGACAAGGGTAGGGACGACGGGGTCTCGGTAGGGGATACCTTTCAGGTCTTTACTGAAGTTCCTGTGGAGAGGGCTATCGGAACGTTACAGGTGATATCCCTCCGGCCTTCCACATCCGCGGCACTGATTCAGAAAAATTCACAGGAGATAATTATCGGCATGAAATGGGGCAATAAATGATTTTCTCCGGCGGTGTGCCGTTTGCCGGACAGGATTGACCGTTGCCGTTAAGTGCTTACGAGAGTTTTGAGCGCCTTGAGCCTGCTCGGATGTTTTAACTTTCTCAAGGCCTTTGCCTCGATCTGGCGCACCCTCTCCCTTGTTATAGTGAGATGCCTGCCTACTTCTTCAAGGGTGTGGTCCCTGTCGACCCCTATTCCGAATCTCATCCTTATGACCTTCTCCTCTTTGGGGGTCAGGGTGCCGAGCACTTTCTTGATATATCCTGATATTTCCTTGTTTTCAGCATCAAGATAGGGTGAAGGGCTGTTTTTATCACCGATGAAGTCTTCCAGTTCCGTGTCTTCATCGCCGACCGGCGTCTGCAGGGCGATGGGGTCCTGGATGGCCCTGAAGACTTCCTCGACCTTTCTTGTAGGGACGGAGAGCTTTGATGCTATCTCTTCATCAGTAGGCTCCCTGCCGAGTTCCTGCGTCAGCTCTCTTGAGGCCTTTGTAACCCTGTTGTAGAATTCCATCATATGCACGGGCACCCTGATCGTCTTGGTCTGGTCTATGAGCGCCCTTGTTATGGCCTGCCTGATCCACCATGTGGCATATGTGCTGAATTTAAAGCCCTTTTCGTGCTTGAACTTGTCCACAGCCTTCATGAGGCCGATATTGCCTTCCTGTATGAGATCAAGAAGGGGCAGGCCCCTGCCGACATAATTTTTTGCGATATTCACCACGAGCCTGAGGTTCCGGGTGATCAACTCGTTTTTTGCCTCCAGGACAAAGGACTGGACCTTGCTTATCCTGCCCCACATCTCAAGGAGGGCATCCACCTTTATCCCGGCTTCGCTTTCAATTTTCTTAAAGGCTCGCTGGGCCCTGTTGGCAAGGTCCTCCATTGCCGACAGCAGGGGAAGCCGCGGCCTTTTTTTGCTCTTTTCGCTTTTGATGAGGTTCCTGAGCGACTTGAGGGAACCGCCGTACCTGGAAAGCTCTTTGTTGAGATCTTCCACAACCTCTATCATCATTTCCAGCCTGTAGAGTGTGGCTTCCATTACATGGGCCATGCGCTCCTCTTCCTCCATATCATGCATGTCTTCATCGGAGGCAAGCTCTCTTTCAATCTGTTTGGTTAATTTAAGAGGCCGTATGATCTCCATGATTATTTCCTTGCCTTCTTCCAGCTTCTTGGCAAGCTCTACTTCTTCACTCTTGGTAAGGATGGAGATATCCCCCATTGAGTGGAAATATGCCTGCACAAGGTCTTCGGTCTTTTCATACTCCTGCGGGGTCTCGACTTCCTCGAGCGGTATGGTCTCCTCAGAGTCGATAATGCGGACTCCCATGTCATTCAGGAGGTCCATGAGGTCCTCTATCTCGTCGGGGGTAAAAAACTCCGACGGCAGGGCCTCGTTTATCTCGTCGTAAGTAAGGACTCCCCTTCTCTTGCCGACCTCTATTAATTCATCGAATATATCTTTTTCTTTCATGATTCTCTGTCTCTGGACACTTAACTTTTAAATATAACATATTTTTTTTTCAAATTCCACCTCGGCCGCAACCCTTCAGCAATTTACGGTAAAGACAAAGATCAAGCAAAGATAGCAAAGATAAGGGATAGGGCAGGGAAGAGGGAATAAATTTCGCAAAGGCATTTTTCCATAGCCACGAGGGACAGCGCTCCAACTCATTGAATTTAGTCGTCTCAGGTTCTTCTTTATGCCCCTTGTCCAGGACCAGGAAGCAGCGGATGGCTGCGTCCAATCAGCGAATTTCCCTTGCCGTATTTGACTGTTTGTTTAAATACACACCCATCATATACAG
>WFVK01000108.1 GCA_015491705.1 Nitrospirota bacterium
GCCCTTTCCGGCAAGACCACCAACCTGCTCCGGCTTCACGATATGGTGGAGCTGGAAGGAAGGGGAGAGCTCACCGTCCTTGACACAAAGGATGACAGGACAATATTCTTCGACCTCCTGCCTTTCTTCCTCACCGCCCCGAGCGGGCTCAGGATCAAGCTGAAGGTCTTTACCGTCCCCGGCCAGGTAAAACACGACGCCACCAGGAAAGCGGTGCTGCAGAGAGCGGACGGCGTCGCCTTTATAGCGGATTCCCAGGTCTCCGAAGAGACAAACAACTTTGAAAGCTTTAAAAACCTTGAGGAAAACCTCGGTTTTGTGGGGCTTGATATAGAAAAAATCCCCCTTGTCGTACAGTTCAATAAAAGAGACCTGGAGAATATAGTGGCAGAGGATGATATAAGACGGATATGGAAGCAGACCGGCATACCCGTCTTTATGTCTTCGGCCATTAAAGGAACGGGTGTCATGGAGACATTCCGGGAGCTGGTAAAACTGACATACGAGCATATCGACCGCAGGTACGGTCTCGGGGAAAGACACGGTCTTGATAAAAGCGCGTTTGTAGAAAAATTAATACCCCCCTCACCCTGACCCCCCCGGCGCTGGAAGCTGAAGGCGGCCGGGGTTCTCTCCCCATCGGGGCATGGTCAGGGTGAAGGGGGGACAGGAAGGTTACTGATGAAAGATGAGTACATAGTAGGCGCTGAAAAGAGCCTTGGCGAAATAATCAACAATATTGATCTCTTGCCCCTTTTCAGGAGCGCCGTTGATGCGGGCGCCTCCTGCGTAATGCTGGAGGATTCGCGTGGAGATGTTCTGTATCTCTGCGGCAACCCTTCCGCGGAAGGCATGATTACCCTGAAAACCCCCCTTTATCTTGAAGGAGAGGCAGCGGGACATCTTGTCATAAAGGGTGATAAAGCCTGCAGGGGCCATATCGAGGCCACCGGGAAGCTGATGCTTGATGCGGTAAATACAATACTGAAGAGCTGTTTTAAAACCATGCTCGCCACCGAGACGCACATGACGGTGGTCAGCCGGTCCTACAGCGAACTCCTTGACGCCAACCGCAGGCTGAAACTCTCGGAAGGCAGGTACCGGGACCTTGCGGAGACCCTGGAGAAACAGGTGCGGGAGCGCACGGAGGAGTTGAGACAGGCCCTTGTACGGCTGCTGCACCAGGAAAAGATAGCCGCCGTAGGCCAGCTTGCAGCAGGAGTGGCACATGAGATCAACAATCCCCTCGGCTTTATAGCGAGCAACATAAACACGCTGAACCAGTATGTATCAAGGTTCAGGGATATGCTCGTCTTTTTCCGTTCAGCCCTTGAAAAGGGGCTGCTTACCGGTGAAGAGAGGGAGGCGGCAAGGCGGAAATGGAAGGATTACAAGCTTGACTTTATCCTGTCGGATGCCGAGGAGCTTATCAGGGAGAGTCTCGATGGAGCCGAAAGGGTCGGGAAGATAGTCGCCGACCTGAAGGATTTCTCCCATATCGATGACGGAGACAGGGCCGGGGTCGATATCAACAGGGAGATAGACAGGACACTGAATGTCCTGACACATGAGATACCGGCAGATGCGGAGATAATAAGGGACTATCATCCCCTTCCCGAATTCACGTGCAGCCCCGCACATATATGCCAGGCCTTTTTCAACATTATCCTCAACGCGCTTCAGACAGGCAAAGAGGGTCTTAAGCTCATAATCACCACGCGTTATGAAAAGGATTTTATCAGGATAAGCTTTTCCGACAACGGCCCCGGCATACCGGAGGATATAACAAACAGGATATTCGAGCCCTTTTTCACCACAAAAGAGGTGGGCAGGGGAACCGGGATGGGCCTGAATGTTACATATGAGATCATAACATCCTACGGGGGCACCATTGAGGTAAAGAGCGTTCCCGGCAGGGGCGCGGCATTCGGCATACTCCTGCCCGCGGCAAAAAAGGAGAACAATGTCATACGCCAGGCTCTTTAAAAGCCAGGCCCCGGACGAGCCGGGAGGCTGGCATCAGGACGGGGCTGCTGCTGAAACGCAGCCCGGGAGGCAGGAGCCCTTCACGCTTTTGCTTGTTGATGATGAGGACAACGTGCTGAGGGCACTGGGCAGGGTTTTCCTTGAAGAAAACTACGACATTTACACCGCCGCATCTGCCCACGAGGCCATTGAAATCATGGAGGGCGGGCAGATTAACCTGATTATTACGGATCACAGGATGCCCGGCATGTCGGGCGCGGAGCTGCTGAAAGAGATAAAGCAGCGGTGGCCCGAGACCATAAGGATCATGCTTACGGGTTATGCCGACGTGCAATCCATTATGGGCGCAGTGAATGAGGGGGCGGTTTACAAGTTTATCACCAAACCATGGAATGACGAGGACCTCCGGCTTACCGTAAGCCTTGCCTTCCAGCAGTACAAGCTTATCATGGAGAACAGAAGGCTCCGGGATATAACCAAGAAGCAGGAGGTCAAGATTAAAAAATACTCCTCCCTCATGTATGAGCACAGGGGCGCGATGGGAAGCATTCTCGTCAAGTCCGGCGCCATAAAAAAAGATGCCCTCGACCGGGCCCTCAGGGAAATGAGGGAAGATGAATTCCTGGGCGAGGCGCTCGTGAGGCTGGGCACCATAACCGAGTCGAAGATTATAAAGACCATGCAGCATTATCTGAACATCGAGTATGTGGATCTTGAAGAGATAAAACTCAACCATAATGTTGTAAAGTTTCTCCCGCGGGACTTCTGCGAGAGAAACCGGCTTATCCCCCTGATGCTTGATGACAGGCAGATACGGGTGGCAATGGCCGATCCTTCGGATATGTTCAAATGCGACAACATCACATTTATGACGGGGCTCAGGGTCGTTCCCGTAATAGCGACCTGTTCCGGCATCATGAATCAGCTGCAAAAGGTCTACGGGGACGGAGACGCCGGCCCCGCGGAGGGGGATATCGACGAAATCTCGGAGATCGAGCCCATGGATGAGATAGACATCATCATCGCCGAGGATGAACCGGACATCAACATCCAGGAACTGATCGGCACATCGGAGGTGCCCCCGATAATCAGGATCGTGAACGCGATTATATCCGAGGCGGTGCGTTACAGGGCGAGCGATATCCATATAGAGCCCAAGACGAAATATACCATCATCAGGTACAGGATTGACGGCATGCTCCATACAAAGATAAAGATACCGCCCGATCTTCACCTGGCCACCATATCAAGGATCAAGATACTGGCCAAGATGGATATCTCGGAGAGGCGCAAGCCACAGGACGGGAGGATAACGGTCAAGTCCGGCACCAGGATCGTTGATATGAGGGTCTCCAGTATGCCCACGATAAACGGCGAAAAAATCGTCATGAGAATACTGGACAAGAGCGCGGCTATCAAGAACCTTGATGAACTCGGCGTATTGCCGGACGACCTGGAAAGGATTTATATGGTGCTCAAAAAACCGCAGGGGATGATCATCTCCACCGGCCCCACGGGAAGCGGAAAGACGACCATGCTCTACTCAATATTAAGCGCCATGCTCAGGAGCACGAAGAATTTCGAGACCATCGAGGACCCCGTGGAATATTTCCTTGAAGGGGCCAGCCAGGTGTTTGTCAGGGAAAAAATCGGCCTGTCCTTTGCATCCGTCCTGCGCTCCACCCTGCGCCAGGACCCTGACGTAATCCTTGTCGGAGAGATAAGAGACTATGAAACAGCGGATGTATCTTTCAAGGCCGCGCTGACCGGCCACATGGTGCTTACGACACTGCATACGAATAATTCGGTTGCATCGATCACGAGGCTGATTGACATGGGCATCAAGCCCTACCTCATAGCCTCGGCCCTTGAAGGCATCCTGGCCCAGAGGCTTGTAAGGACAATATGCAGGTACTGCAGGGTTGAACACAGCCCCGACAAAGAGCTCCTGCACCTGCTCAAGGTCCGGGAGGATCTTTTTGCTGAAGGAAAAATCCTCATGGGCAGGGGATGCAAGCAGTGCAATGATACAGGGTATCAGGGGAGGACCGGAATTTTCGAGATATTCATTATGAACGATGACTTCAGGCATCTTATCAGCAGTGGTTATAAAGAATCCGAGCTTATGAACACGGCCCGTTCAAGCGGGATGAGGACCCTGATTGAAGACGGGATCGAAAAGGTGAAAAACGGGGAGACAACCCTTGAAGAACTTGTCAGGGTTATAGGCCCCCAGACAAAGCATGAGCGCCGGTGCAGCGACTGCGGCAGGACCATAGATGCGAAGTTCATGTTCTGTCCCTACTGCGGGAGCTTCAAGCAGAATTTCTGCAGGCAGTGCAGGCTGCCTCTTGAGGAGGACTGGAATATCTGTCCTGTCTGCGGCTCTGCGAAACCGGGAGATGACGGGAATCCTTAGGAGCAATAAAAGGGGGAGGATATATGGAACATTCAATACTGATAGTGGATGATGATCCCGGCGTGCTGTCAGCGCTTAAGAGATCATTGAGCGGAGAGGATTCTTACAGAATTTACACCGCGGGAAGCGGTGTGGAGGGGCTTGCCATCCTGAAGGATCACAATATAAAGATTGTGATCTCGGATGAAAAGATGCCGGGGATGGCGGGGACCGAATTCCTGTCTGCGGCCAGAAAGCTTTTCCCTGCCACGGTCAGGATCATGCTCACGGGGCATGCAAGCATCGAGTCGGCCATGAAGGCGATCAACAACGGGGAAATATACCGCTTCTTTGCAAAACCATGGGATGACATCGAATTGAAGTTGTCCATCCGTTCGGCCATTGAAAAATACGACCTTGAGGCGGAAAACAGGAGGCTTTTAAAGACCGTCAGGCGCCAGGCCTCGGAACTGGAGGAGCTTGAGAAGATGCATCCCGGGATTACACGGCTGAAAAAGGATGAGGAAGGCAACCTGATCCTGCCTGAAATATCCGGGAGTTAATGCAAGGGCGATGTGAGGAACATATGAAAACTGCCAAAAGAAAGCCGCCACGGCCCGGATTAAGGCAACCTTAGTGTTGCATGAGCCGGCAGGAGAGCCTGTTGCAGGACCGTTATAAACCGACGGGATATTGGAAATATGTCCGGGGGCAACCAACGGGATTCTGAATGAAGATAAGTCAGAAGATAATGCTGGCCGCAGGCAGCCTCGTATCTCTTGTGCTGTTTATACAGGGGGCTGTTACACAGATAATAATAAGAAACGAGCTTGAATCGTCGGTGGTCAGGCATCTTGCCGGAGAGCTCAAGATCAGGGCCCGGCTGCTGAATGACCTGCTGGATAAGACAGAGGAGGACCTGTCCGCGATACAGGCGCACAAGGCGTTTGAGGATTACTTCACATCAATGGAACTGGATGACGGTGACGGGATGCTTGATGCGGAATTTGAGCTTGAATCGTTTTTCATGAGGATCATGCAGGCCAAATCGAGGTACACCGATATCCAGCTTGTAACCGCCGCGGGCAGGCCGGTTCTCCGCATTGCCGGCGACAGGCGCGTGGAGCGTTTCAACACGTATGATTATGCCGGGAAGCTCGGACAGTTCAGGCGCATGCAGCCGGATGCAGGGGGAGGCCGGAACGATTCTTTCATGGTGATACACGAACTTTCCCGGGGCGATAGCAACGGGTGGGAGCTTCTGACTGTCAGCGCATTAATCTTCAATAAAAAAATCGAGGGGATGTTATGGATAAAGCAGCCCGTAGACGGCTACATGAAAGACGCATTCTCAGGCCTGTCAGCGGACGGCATCAGTTACATGATATACAATGCGGACGGGGTGCCTCTGGCACACTCCCCGGATATTGCTCCCGCCGCCGTCACCGCCTTTGTGAAGGGAGACATGCCGGACTGGGTGACTGCACGTGAAACAGTCCCCCCCCTGGGGCTGAATGTCGCTCTCGGAATTGACAAGTCAAAGGCGCTGGAGGTGCCGGATTATTTATTATGGATCGGCGCGGCGATATGGGTATCGGCGGTGCTGTTTTCAATGGTGATACTCGGCATTATCGCGCGTAACATCTCAAAACCCATCGACAGGCTCGTGGACATGTCCGGCAGGCTCTCCGAAGGAGACCTCAGCCTTGAAGACATCAGTATATCAAATGACGAAATCGGAAAACTGAATGCCGGTTACAGGGATGTGGTAAATTCTTTCCGGGAGGTGGCATCGGTATGCGAAGACATATCCGGCGGGGACCTGAGCAGGTCCCTTGCGGTCAAAAGCGACAAGGACGTGCTCGCCAAATCGGTCAACAGGATGATCCAGACCCTGAGAGAGATGACCGCTGAAAACGAAAAGGAAAACTGGCTGAAGACAGGGCAGGCTGAATTGAACGACCGGATGCGGGGGGAACAGGATATCCAGGCCCTGTGCCGGAATATAATCAGCTACCTTGTCCCCTATCTGGGAGTGCAGGTCGGAGCGATATATACGGTCGGCGAGGACAACCTGCTTGCGCTTACCTCGGGTTATGCCTATACCGGCCGCCATGATTTCAACCGGCGGTATAAATTCGGCGAAGGGCTTGTAGGGCAGGCCGCCATGGGGAAGCAGGGCATTCTCCTGACAGATGTCCCGGATGACTATATCAAGATATGCTCCGGCATGGGCGAGGTCACCCCGCGGAATATCATGATAGAGCCTCTGCTGCATGATGAAGAGGTACAGGGTGTAATCGAACTGGCCTCATTTCACAGGATAACGGATGTCCGGATAGAATTTATCAGGCAGGCCGCGGGGGATATCGCCGTGAGCCTGCATTCCGCCCGTTCCCGCGCGAGGATGAAGGACCTGCTCAGGGAGACGCAACGCCAGGCAGGGGAACTGAAAGTCCGGGAAGCGGACCTGCGGGAGGCGAACAAGGAACTTGAAGAGCAGGCCGAGATACTGCAGGAGTCGGAGGTCAGGCTGCAGATCCAGCAGGAAAGGCTGCGCCAGACCAATGAAGAGCTTCAGAGACAGAAGGATGACCTGAAGAAAAAGAATATCGAGCTGGAAAACGCGCGGCGGACGATCGAAGAAAAGGCGAGGGAACTGGAGATAAGCGGCAGATACAAATCTCAGTTCCTTGCCAATATGTCGCACGAACTGAGGACACCCCTGAACAGCCTCCTGCTTCTGTCCAACCTGTTGATGCAGAACAGGGACGGCAACCTCACAGACAAGCAGGTGGAGTTTGCCTCCACCATCCATAAGGCCAGCTCCGACCTGCTGATGCTGATTAATGACATACTGGATCTTTCAAAAATAGAGGCCGGCCGGGTCGAGATCGATTTCGAGGATATGGATATCGAGGATTTCCTCGCCGGCATGGAACAGAGTTTCATACAGGTGGCCCGGGAAAAGGGACTGGCCTTCAGGACCGAAAAGGCGGACGGCCTGCCCGCCTGTATAGTCACGGACCGGCAGAAGGTCGAGCAGATCGTCAGGAACCTGCTTTCCAATTCATTTAAATTCACCTCCAGCGGCGGTATTACACTGAGCATCCGGCGTCCGGATGCGGGCGCGGACCTCTCGGCCACCGGCCTGGATCCCGCAGAAACCGTGGCCTTCGCGGTATCCGATACAGGGATCGGTATCCCGGAAGACAAGCAGGAATTGATATTCGAGGCATTCCGGCAGGTGGACGGCAATATAAGCAGGCAATACGGCGGCACGGGACTGGGACTTTCCATCTCAAAGGAACTGGCCGGGCTCCTCGGGGGCGATATTCGGCTGGAGAGTATGCAGGGGCAGGGCAGCACATTCATACTGTATCTGCCCGAACGGCCGGAGGATATGAAAGGAACCGGTGAGGGGGCTGTTGCCGCCGCTCCCGCGGAAGGTGTCTGCAGTGTATCCGCCGCGGCCCATAACAGGAACGGCGTGCTCAAGGGCAAGAAAATACTGGTGGCGGATGATGACATGCGCAATGCCTATGCATTGTCGAATGTCCTTGAGCAAAAGGACATGAAGGTGCTGATTGTAAAAAACGGCAGGGAGGCGGTGGAATGCCTGCAGGAAAACCCGGATGTCAACCTCGTGATAATGGACATCATGATGCCCGGGATGGACGGGTATGAGGCGATACGGCGGATCAGGATGCAGCAGCGGTTCGGAAAACTGCCGGTTATTGCTCTTACTGCAAAGGCTGGCAGGGACGACAGAAACAGGTGTATTGAGGCTGGTGCCAGTGATTACCTTGCTAAACCCTTTAACATAGAGAAGTTGTTGTCCGTTATCAGGGTCTGGCTGTACGCAGGGGAATGCAGCCGTGACAGCACCTGTGCCGCGGGTGCACGTGAGAGAAAACCTTGATGTTGCATAAAGCGGGCGGGAGAGCCTGCCGTAACGAGTTTATAAACAGGGAGGCAACAGTGAACAGCAAAGGCAATGTCCAGAATCTGCTCATAGTGGATGACAGGCCGGAGAACCTCCTTGCCGTGGAGGCCATCCTCGAGGGGCCGGGCCTGAATATTGTCAAGGCGTCATCCGGCAAAGAGGCCCTGGGGCTGATGCTTGAATATGATTTTGCGCTCGTTCTCCTTGATGTCCAGATGCCGGGCATGGACGGTTTTGAAACCGCGGAACTGATGAGGGGCAATGAGAGGACAAAATACGTGCCCATAATCTTTGTCACCGCCATAAGCAAAGAAGCGAAATATATCTTCAGGGGTTATGAGGCAGGGGCCGTGGATTACCTGTTCAAACCGCTTGAGCCGGATATCCTGAGAAACAAGGTCAGGGTGTTTCTGGAGCTTCACGAAAAGGCCGCCGAGATCAAAAGATCGCGCGAGATTATGGAGTCGGAGCACAGGGAGCTTGAAAATGCGTATGCCGCACTCAAGGCCGCTCAGGCACATATGGTGCAACAGGAGAAGATGGCCTCCATCGGGCAGCTTGCCGCAGGGGTGGCCCACGAGATAAACAATCCCATAGGTTTCATATCGAGCAATCTCGGCACCCTTGCGAAATATGTAGACAGGCTCACGGAGTTCGTCAGCCTCCAGTCCGAAGTCATCGGAAGGCTCGATGCGACAGAGGCCGGGGGGGAACTCGGCAAAAAGCGCAGAGAGCTTAAGATCGACTATATTACTGAAGACATAAAGGAACTTATAGCGGAGTCCCTCGAGGGGACCGACAGGGTGAGGAGGATAGTGCAGGACCTGAAGAGCTTCTCAAGGGTGGATGAGGCGGAGTACAAGCCGGCCGACATAAACAAGTGCATTGAGAGCACGCTGAATATCGTACGGAACGAGCTCAAGTACAAGACGGTTGTAAACAGGGAGTACGGTGAAATCCCGATGACGAGGTGTTATCCGCGGCAGCTCAACCAGGTATTCATGAATCTCCTTGTCAATGCAGGCCAGGCCATAGAAAAACAGGGTGAGATCACGATAAGGACGTGGAACGCCGGCGGATCCATATACGTGTCTATTTCAGACACCGGCAGGGGGATACCCGGGGATATGCTCAACAGGATATTCGAGCCTTTCTTCACCACAAAGGAGGTCGGGAAGGGCACCGGCCTGGGGCTCAGCATAACCTACGATATAGTGAAGAAGCACAACGGAGAGATAACGGTTGACAGCGAAGAGGGGCGGGGAACCACCTTCACCGTAAAGATACCGGTTGCAGAGTGAACAACGCTGTCCTAAGCCCCCCTGTCATTTGCGTCTGACAGCTTTTTCCTGATCTCAAAGAGCTTGTTGAGAGCCTCAATCGGTGTTATGCTCATAATATCCAGCCCGAGTATCTCTTTGATTACAGGGTCTGCCTGGGTGGCGAACAGGTCGAGCTGGCCGGTGCCGGTCCCGGCGGAATCCGCGGAGCCGGATGCATAGGCGAGCTTCGGGGAGCCGAGTTCGTTCAGCTCTGATTTTTCAAGGTTGGACAGTATTTCCTTTGCCCTGCTGATGGTCTTCTCCGGGAGGCCCGCGAGCCTTGCGACCTGTATGCCGTAGCTCTTGTCCGCGCCGCCTTCCTCGATTCTCCTGAGAAAGATTATCTCGTCACCCCATTCCTTTACGGCCACATTCAGATTTTTCACCCCGTCAAGGACAAGTGAAAGCTCGGTCAGCTCGTGATAGTGGGTGGCGAACAGGGTTCTTGCCTTCAGTTCCCCGGCGATATACTCGACAACCGCCCATGCAATACTGATTCCGTCGAATGTGCTCGTTCCCCTGCCCACCTCGTCCAGCAGGATAAGGCTCCTCCGGGTTGCATTGTTCAGGATGTTGGCGGTCTCGATCATCTCCACCATGAATGTGCTCTGGCCCCTCGTTATGACGTCGGAGGCGCCTATCCGGGTGAATATCCTGTCGGCAATGCCTATCGTCGCCTCCTTTGCCGGGACATAGCAGCCTGTCTGCGCCATGAGCACAATAAGCGCTATCTGCCTCATGTAGGTTGATTTGCCGGCCATGTTGGGGCCGGTTATTATTAAGATATTGTTTTTGTCCGAGTCTATCAGGGCGTCGTTGGGTATGAACTTTTCACCTGCCGACAACCGCTCTATGACCGGATGCCTGCCCTCGGAGATGCGTATTGTATAGCCGTCATCGACAACAGGCCGCTCGTAATTGTATTTCGCCGCCACATGTGCGAAGCTTTGCAGCGCATCTATCTCCGCGATTGCCGATGAGGTCTCCTGGAGAGTTTCCGTCTCCGCGGAGATGTCGTTCCTTATTTTGATGAACAGCTCGTATTCAAGGTTCCTGAGCCTTTCGTCAGCGCCCAGCACCTTTGCCTCGTATTCTTTCAGCTCGGGGGTTATGAATCTCTCGCCGTTTACGAGTGTCTGCTTTCTGATGTATTCCTCCGGCACCTGTGACAGATTCGCCTTTGTGACCTCTATGTAATAACCGAACACCCTGTTATATCCCACCTTCAGGGAAGATATTCCCGTCCTCTCCCTCTCCCTTGACTGAATCGAAGCGATAAAATCCTTTCCGCTGCTGCTTATATCCCGCAGCTCATCCACGCCTGCATCAAAGCCCTTTTTAATCAGCCCGCCGTCCTTCAGTCCCGGCGGCGGGTCGTCGGCAATTGCATTTTCGATAAGCGACCTCGTCTCAGGCAATTCGTTGATCCGCTCCAGCACGCGGTTGATCGTCTTATCCCCGTAGTCCTTCAGCAGGTTTTTCAGTTCGGGCAACATCGCGAGGGAATTCCTTAGCGATACGAGGTCCCTCGCATTGGCGGTGCCGCCGCCGATCTTGGAGGCAAGGCGCTCGATATCGGCTATGCCCCTGAGCACCTTCTGTATCTTTGAAAGCCCGGCCGGATCAGCCATGAGGGCGCCTACCGCATCCTGCCTCTGTCTTATCGCCGCTGCGTCAAGCAGGGGGTTTAAGAGCCATGTCCTCAGAAGCCTCCCCCCCATGGGAGTGAATGTCTCGTCAACAACCCACAGGAGACTTCCTTCCGCGCCCCCGTCCTGCATGTTTGCCGTGATTTCCAGGTTCTTCAGGGTTGCCGCATCTATCAGCATGCATGACTCGCGCCTTAATACCCGTATCTTTCTGAATGTGAGCGCATTTCTCTGTGTCTCCTCAAGATAGTTCAGGAGCGCCCCTGCAGCGGAAATCGCCACTATCATGCCCTCGCATCCGTATCCGTCCAGGGATGTAACCCTGAAGTGCCGTATGAGTTTCCTGTATGCCTCGATATAATCAAAATACCAGTCATCATAGGCCGTCAGGTAAAAGTCCCCCAGGTTCATGACCGCGGGGTCGTTTTTCAGGCTGTAGGGATAAAGTATCTCTTTCGGCTGGAACCTGCTTATCTCATCCTCGATGCTGTTGTGGGTCTCGTAGATCAGGAACTCCCCGGTGGTGATATCCGCAACCGCGATGCCCGATATGTTCTCCCTGCGGAAGAATCCGAGTATGAAGTTGTTCTCCTTGGGATTGTCAGGGAGGAATGTCCCCGGTGTCACAACCCTGACAACCTCTCTCGTCACAATGCCCTTCGTCTCCCCGGGCTCTTCAACCTGTTCGCAGATCGCCACCTTGTGGCCCGCCCTGACGAGTTTCGAGAGATAATTCTCGGCGCTGAAATGCGGGATCCCGCACATGGGCACAGGATTGGCCTTTCCCTTGTCGCGTGTTGTAAGGGTTATCTGCAACACCTTTGAGGCGGTCACGGCGTCCTGGCCGAACATCTCGTAAAAGTCCCCCAGGCGGAAGAAGACAATGGCATCCGGGTAGTTTTTCTTTATATCCTGATACTGTCTCATCAGGGGGGTAAGCTCGGACATATCCACAAAATCCTATCGCGTTATAAAGCCTTTCCGGCAGGCTCGCCGGCCGGTTTATGCAACCTTAAGGTTAAGTAAGATGCATTTGAAATTTCAAGTAAGGATGAATCAGTACCGGAGATTGCCTAACGACAGACGCCTGCGGAAACCCTCACATTTCTCATCGACAAGCATGTATCTGCGAAAATCGACCTTAC
>WFVK01000109.1 GCA_015491705.1 Nitrospirota bacterium
AATGAGTATCTTGTTGCACCGGGAATATGAAACTCCCAGCCCGTAAACCCTGACCCCCTCCGATATCCTGCCTGAAAATTCCCCCTCTTTCCTGCATAAAAGCAGGGTTATGTCATATTTTGTCCTGTTCAGGCCGTTTACAAGGCAGTACAACTGTTTCTCCACCCCCCCGGCCTTCATATCCTTGTTGAAAAAACATATCTTCTTTTTCATCTTACGGAGTCAACCTCACAGTTGCATAAAACCATGGCCCGTTTGTTAAGCATTAAGGTAAATCTTCCTGTACATAAACACTATAACGGCCCCGAGATAGCCTGCGCTTGCAATCATCCTGCTCCATGCCGCGCCTTCCATGCCCAGAGAGGGGACAAGGACAAGAGAGCACGCGGCAAAGACGAGCAGTTCGATATATGCCCCCATGGTCATGTATTTTGAATATCCCATGGAATAAAAGGCTATCCCGAACATCACGTTCCATAAAGTAAGCACATGAGAGACAAGCAATATCCTGAAAACCCCGAATGCCTCTGAATATTTCTCTCCGAAGACAAACAGTATCACATCCCTGGAAAAAGGGAGGACCAGTATCAGCACGACCGATACCACGGCCCCTGTCGCCGCGGCCTTTCCGATATACGCCTTTATGCGGGCGAGTTCCGTATACTTCGATACCTTCGGCAGGAAGACCTTGCCGAATACCAGCGAAATAACCAGAAGCGGGGAGACAAGCTGAAATGCCGAGTTGTAAAGCCCGGCCTCCCTGAACGAGAGAAATGAGACTATCACGTAAAAGTCCAGTCTCGTCATGATATTCATGGCGACCGAACCTGCGGCAATCCATTTTGCATAATGCAGTATCTCTTTCAGCATATCGCCGGAGATGTTGTGTGATAAAAGGCCTCTGAAAAAACCTGCGAAGTATCCGGAGCATGTCAGGACAAAGGGCAGGCCGCTCAGGGCGAAGAACAGGGAGATCGTCCTGATATCCGATACGGACATCTGCAGTAAGATGAAGATGGAGACAAGCCTTGCCAGAAACACCCCTGCATTGATAACCGCCCTCGCAGTGAATCTTTCCCGTGACTGAAGGTAGGTGGTGATGATATACTGGTAGCTTTCCATTACGCACCCGATGAAAATGATGAGCAGGTATTTCTCAACGAGCGGTTTGTTCACCAGCACTGCAAGCGCACGGGGGTACAGCAGGGTCAGGAGGAACAGGGCCGCCAGCATGGCGCTTTTAAAGATAAAATAGACCCCGAAGATACCCTCCCTCTTGTCCCGGTATTTCCCCGAGAAGCGCACGGCGGTGTTTTCCATGCCGAAATCCAGGAATGTGCCGAGAAACAGGATGGATACGGTGACGAATGAATAAAGGCCGTATTTCCCCGGCCCCAGTTCCCTCGCAACGAGGATAATCAGAACAAAATTAAGGCCTCTTGAGAGTACGTTTTCCGCAAATACGACCGCGAGGTGGCGCAGCGTCTCTTTCTTTATACGGCCGGTTATAAAATCAGGCATCCGCACTGTCCGTCCATAACCGCGTCCTTGCTTTTAGCCCCGGTGTTATTCATACTATCTGAAAGCGGTGATTTCGGTTTTGTACAAGTTTCTATTATAACAGGTATCTGTTGACTCCCGCACTCCGCCTTTCAGGGTGGAAACGGGGTGGATGAAAAATGATGATCAAGCGTCAGAGTACCGTCTTCATCGCCGTGGCGCTTATATGCCTGCTGGCCGGCTTTGCAGCCGGTGTGTACGTGGGCAAATCGCGCGGCATTCCGTTCATGACGATGCAGGGTGAATGGTCGATCGGGATTTATACCGGTGACTCATCCTGCAATCTCACCCCCCCTGAAGACGTGCGTAATCCCGTCCTGACCGCCGCCGATGTAACGGATATAACCGCTGACTTTGTTTCAGACCCGTTCATGCTCAGGGAAGGTTCCGTGTGGTACATGTTCTTCGAGGTATGGAACACCCGGACAGGCCAGGGGGATATAGGTCTTGCAACCAGCAGTGACGGCCTGAGGTGGGTCTATAAACAAATCGTGCTTGACGAGGCGTTTCACATTTCCTACCCCTATGTCTTCAAATGGAAGGGGGAATATTACATGATTCCCGAGTCATACCAGACAGGTTCCGTCAGGTTGTACCGGGCCGTTGACTTTCCACTCCGGTGGGTGTTTGTAAAAACGCTGCTTTACGGAAGCCGTGTGGACCCTTCTGTTTTCCGGTACAACGGCATGTGGTGGATGTTTGCGGGAGGCGACCCTGTTGCCAATGACACCCTCCGCCTCTACTACGCCCCTGACCTCATGGGGCCGTGGACCGAGCATCCCCGCAGTCCCGTGGTAGAGGGTGATGCAAACATAGCGAGGCCGGGCGGCAGGGTGCTGGTTTTGGACGGCCGGATTATCAGGTACGCGCAGGACGACGAGCCGGAATACGGCAATCAGGTGAGGGCGTTCGAGATAACCCGGCTTACGACCGAAAGCTATGAGGAAGTCGAGATGCCCGAAAGTCCCGTACTGAAGCCCGGCGAAAGCCGCTGGAACAGGGACGGAATGCACACCATTGATCCCCACAGGATTGACGGAAACAGGTGGATAGCCGCTGTGGACGGAAAGAGGGACGGCCTGGTCTTCGGATTCTCGCACTGACGCTTGCCCCCCCCTCCCTGGATGCTACAAAATTGATATGCTTGAGACATTATTGTTC
>WFVK01000110.1 GCA_015491705.1 Nitrospirota bacterium
AGACCGCAACTATCCCGGCTTCGATATCCCGATCCTCCGCCTCTGATCGAGCCCCGGCCCACTCGCCGGGGATACTCTCTCATGATAGATACCACGCATCCAGCGCCCTGCCGGCTTTGAAAGGACCGCGCCGTCTCTTGAACGATTATGTGCAGGCATATCCAAAATCTCGTGTTTTTTTCCTGTTTCTGCTTGACAGCCTCCGCGCTTCATGGTAGGCTTTTATGTAACCATGGAATAAGCTTAAAAGAGAATGTTCCCCGGACGCTGCGCGTCCGGGGAACGTGGCCGCGAGCTTTTCCGAATTCAGATCGCGGCCACGTTAGAGAGATTTAAAAAAATAAAGGCAAACAAGGGAGCATGACCATATTTGTATTTTGAAATCATTGGAAAGATTGAGAATATAGAAACAATTGCTGTTGGCAAGTCTATCCGTCAATTAAGAAGACTCGAAAGAATTTATGGAAAAGGCAGATGGCGAAAACTTAAAGGAACTGCTAAAATAAAATCAAGGGGCGGTCAGATTTACATAGCGGAAATACATTGGTATGAAGCACATGGAACTGGGAAGAAGGAATTTAAGATCAAAAGGATTATAGAAGAATTATAAGAAGAATGGGCAAATTTGTATTATGCATAGAGAATAAAGATTATCCAGCCTCCCTGGAGAGATGGAAGATTTATCCTGTGATTAAAGAAGATGAAATGGAAGGATATATCAGGATTATAGATGAAAGCGGAGGAGACTATTTATATCCTGAAGAATATTTTGTAGCAATAGAAGTTCCATCTGGTGCAAAAGAAAAAATAGAAAAAGAGTATATAAAAACCTAAACTCTAACGAATCTCTCCACCTGACCGAAAATGCCACCGCATTTTCGGCAGGTGAGTTCAGATGTTCCCCGGAGCCCGGGGAACGTGGCTGTGAGCTTTTCCGAATTCAGATCGCTGTCCTCCGGCCGCGCTGATGCGCGCCGTAGAACAGCGATCTCGAGCAGACGGCCCCTCGGCTCGCAATCGTGCCTCCGCGCCGCAGCTCAGCTTGCGGCCACGTTCGACGTCCAAACGATGGTCACCTAAGAAGGTAGCATGGAATTCAGGCAGCTGATTCGGGAAAGAGCATCGCAGCGGTTGCTTTTCTTGCCGCATGCCGTGCGCCAAATGTCACGGCCAGATCGAATGATTTCAACGTCTGATGTACGAAAGGTGCTTGAGGAAGGTGAGATTATTGAAGATTATCCGGAGGATGCAAGGGGGCACAGTTGTCTGATTTTTGGAAGAGGGTCAGATGGCCGACCGATACATACTTGTCTGTGCACCAAAGGACGAGTATTTGGCCATAATAACGGCCTATGTTCCGGATGAAGCCCAGTGGGCGGAAGACTACAGAACGAGGGTTAAGCCATGAAATGCATGTACTGTCAGGGTGAAATGGTACGTGGTAGCGCACCATTTCATATTGATCGCAAGAATATTCACATCAGTCTCGACAATATTCCCGCATGGGTTTGTACGCAATGCGGAGAGGTTTATTTTGAGGAAGCTGAGGTGAGCGCAATACAGGGTGTTATTCGTGCTGTAGATGAGCAGGCTGAGAAACTGGCGCGTATGGCGTGAGGTGCCCACCTTGGGGAGGGGCGTCGAACAAACCCATCCAGCCGACGCCAAAAAGCGGCGCGGCTGATGCGAGACGTCACCGGTCATGAGAAAATGTACCAAACATGGTCACGAAAAATGTACCGACTTCACCCCGCGGGGAAGGCACGTTGACTCCTTGGTAAAGTTGTACAGACGATACGCTTCATCAAGCAGAGCTATGAGATCGAGGATGTGCGGGTGCTGGGCTACCGGAGCCTTCAGAACCTCATGGTCCTGGTGTTGGCCGCCTCTTACTTTGCGGCGGTGGTGCTGGATAGAGGGGCGAAGCTCAGGGTGATGGCCGGGCATGTCCTGAAGGCGGCAAAGCGGGTGTTCGGGATACCGGATTTTCACTATTATGCAATAGCCGACGGGCTCATGAGCATCTTTCTGCGTTATCCGGGAAAGCTCTTCCAAGTCCTCTGCGTAAAACCAAGCCAGGGCTTGCTGTTCCTTTCCGACGGCTGAGACCAAATTTTTGGGGGAACTCCTGGATCACAATCCCGAATCAGGTTCAGCCTGACAGGGGGATATCAGGATGCCCCCTCCAATCCCGCATAGGGAGGTCAGGGATTTTCCCCTCTATGATATATAAAATCCAACATTTGAAGATGATTGCAGTTTTGACACTGATTGTCACGTGGGTTTTTATTACCACAAAAAATATGAGATTTGTGTTAAGCGTTGATAAACAGTAAAATAGAAGAGATGAGTGTTTTGGATGTGCTGGTATGAGATACAAGGTAAATCTCAAAAAGACAGACGAAGGTTATTCTGTTTGGGTGCTTGGTTTGCCGGGCTGCTGGTCACAGGGTAAGACAGAGGCTGAGGCATTAGAAAACATTAAGGATGCCATAGAGGCATATTTAGAAACTGTGGAGGAATTGACAAAGGATAAAGAATCTCGCTATGTAGAAGTAACCAATGCCTAAATTGTCAGGGGTAAATCACCAGCGGGCTGTCAAAGCTTTTACAAAAGCCGGCTTCTGGATTGCTCGTGAAGGCAAACATATTACCATGACAAATGGTGAGCGTATCATCACAATTCCAAGGGCAAATCCTGTCGATGCCTTTACAATGAGTGGTACGGCTGTCATCCATTAGTAAGGATATCAGGATTCAGGTGTGGAAGAAAGAGGGCGTCAGGGAATTCCTTCATGAACTCGGTGTCGGTGTTCATTTCCCTGTAGGTAATCATTGAGCGTATCTTTTCCACTTCCCTGTACAGCCCGCCGTTTGTGAGTAACAACTCGGCCCCGCTGAGCGAGGAGTTATTGGCAGGGATGTATTTCTCAACAGGTATATCAGGGAGCATCCCGATACCTATTGCCTTCTGAACCCTGACCCCTGAGCCGAGCGCTCCTGCAATATAAAACCTGTCTATATCCCTGAACCCAAGGCCAAGGGATTTAAGGAGTACATGAAGGGATGTAAACATTGCCGCCTTTGATCTCAGAAAATTGTTGATCTCCCGTTCACTAACCTCTATCGTCGCCCTTTCACTGCGAACGACAACAAAGGAAGGGCCGTTTTCTGTCCTGATTACCCCTGCTGTATCCCTGAACCTCCCCATACTGTCAATAATCCCTTTTTCAAACAGCTCTGCAATCAGGTCAATTACACCTGAGCCGCAGATACCGGCAGGCAGGGCATCTCCTATGGTTTTATCTTTTACCTCATGAGTGACGGGGTCTATCTCAATCCTGTAAATTGCCCCTGGCTGAGCTCTCATGCCTGCACTGAGAACTCCCCCCTCAAGTGCAGGGCCCGCAGCCCCGGCACCTACGAAGAGCCAGTCCTTCATTCCGACCACTATCTCTGCATTTGTTCCCACGTCAATAAGGACAGTCGGGGCTTCAGCCTTATGAATTCCGAGAG
>WFVK01000111.1 GCA_015491705.1 Nitrospirota bacterium
CCCCTACCTTATAACAACCCCCGAACTCTTAAACCCTTAAACCCTTGAACCCTGAACCGACCACCCCTGAACCTCAAACAGGGTTTTACGGCGGGCTCTCCAGCCGGTTTATGCAACGTTAAGGTTATGAATGTACTATTGACTCTTTCATTCTTAATGGTTTAATAGTCTTTAATTCTTTTGCTTCATTTAATTTCGCTTTATATATATCCCATCTAAGCTGTAGATTCATCCAGAAATCTTCTGAAACCCCGAAAAACTTTGCAAGTCGTAAAGCTGTACCGGGTGTTACTCCACGACGTTTGTTAATAATTTCATTAATCCTCTGGTAGGGCACATGAATCTTTTCAGCCAATTCTCTCTGCGTAATGCCCATTGGATTAAGAAACTCCTCAAGTAACATTTCCCCCGGATGTGTCGGCTCTCTATGCGTTGGTATCCTTACCATTGTTTGCCTCCTGTTTTTATATCAATGATAGTCTGTAATTTCTACTTTGTCCGGACCAGATCCGCTCCAGATAAAGCAGATGCGATACTGATCATTTATCCTTATGCCGTATTGCCCTTTTCTATCTCTTGTTAATGACTCCAGCTTATTGTTTGGCGGAATACGCAGTTCATTAAGATGTGTTACAGAATCAAGTTGATCCAATTTCCTTAATGCAACCGTCCATAATGATTGTGGACATGTTTTTCTTGCGTCTTTAGAATTTTTGCCGTTGAAAATATCTTCCGTCCCTTTATTCCTAAATGACCGAATCACATATTCATGATAGCACGGTATTCATGCTATTATCAATTTTTATTTTGATGCCCAACGCCGGGCTTCAGTTGCCGCCGCGGAGTGCAGCATAACAGATGCGAGGGCAAAATCGAGAGAGATTCTCCGGAGGAAGCACGCGGGCCTGCCGTTTGAGGTATACTTGCGGGGCGGGTTTACTGTTATAATTCCATATGCTTACTGTCGGTCTTACCGGAAATTTCGGGATGGGCAAAACCACGGTTCTGCAAATGTTCGGCAAGCTGGGGGCGTACACCTTCAACTCCGACGAGACCGTTCACGAGATTCTCAAGAGACCGGGGATAATAAAAAGGATTTCCGGAATCCTCGGTGAAGATGTCCTCATCAAGGGGACAGGCGGCCTCTCCCTTGACAGGAGGCGTATGGCAGGTATAATCTTCAGCGACCATCGCAGGAGGGAAAAGGTCGAGAAAATAATACATCCCGAGGTACTGAAAAGCATGAAGACAGCCGAATCACGCATATCCGCGGAAGACCCTTCAGCGGTAATCGTATTTGAGGTGCCCCTGCTGTTTGAGACGGGCTATGCCGAATACTTTGACAGGACCGTAGTCGTTTATTGCAGGAGGGAAACCGCTGTAAGCAGGCTGGTACAAAAGGGTTTTACAAGAGACGAGGCCATCATGAGGATCAGAGCGCAGATGCCGGTCACCGCAAAGAAAAAAATGGCTGACTTTGTGATAGACAACGATGACGGAATAAAACAGACGGAGGCACAGGTCAGGGATATCTTCCGGAGGCTTCAAAATTCCGGGTCCGTATCCCGGCGGCCCTAACCGAATATATTGCCGGAAGCCTTGTCCCTTATCTTCGCTTCAATATTCTTGATTTCGTCCCCGGTTATCCCGAGTATGTCAAGGGCGGCGGGTTCAAAGGGGTAATCGGGTTTCTTTTCGGTTATGCGGAAGATGTTGGCGGTGGTCATGTAATCGGCCAGATGTACCACGGCAACATGTTTCGTGTTCCATTTCGCAGCAGAGGGGGCATGATGATAACGAACCGTATCTGTGAAAATTCCCGGCAGTTCCCATTTCTCCGCAAGCCATGCCCCGATGTCCGCATGCGTAAAATCCAGGACCGCCTTCTCGGCCTCGATAAGAGTCCCGCCATGTTCAAAGGTATTCAGTATCTTCGTGAAATTATCGGAAAAATACCTGTTCAGCACCAGGTAGCCTATATCATGCAAAAGGCCGTTGACCAGCATCTCGTCGGATGTATTCAGGCCGATATTCTCTGAAATAAATTTTGAGACCACACCCACAATCGCGGAATGCCTGAAGACCTTCTTGTAATAGACCCTGTGTTCGGGCTTGCCGTCGTC
>WFVK01000112.1 GCA_015491705.1 Nitrospirota bacterium
GTATAATATATACATCATGATAATTATTGTCAAACTAAATCCCGGTACCGAATCTTTCCCTGTTTTCAGGAGGATTCCCGGCAAGCGGAACTGCTGACACGTTTATGCAATGTTATGTTTCTCTCTACCTTACAGTTGCATAATACCATCGCCCTCATGCCGGAGAGCCCGGCGGAAAAGCTTTATCTGCGATTCCCTGAGGAAATATTCCGCACGGCATATTATTAACCCCTCCCGGCCTCCCCTTAACTTAAGGGGAGGAGTAATTTCCTTCGCCTTATAACCCTTGAACCCTGAACCGGCAACCCCTGAACCTCAAACAGGGTTTTACGGGCGGGCTCTCCAGCCGGTTTATGCAACGTTAAGGTTATCCCAACCAAGGAATTCGATCTTTGTAATAATCGAAATATGAAAGGACTTCTGTTCTATAATAGAGCTAAGGAACTCAATACTGTCTTCTGAACCAGCAGTATGGTAAATTAGTATATTGGTATCGACAAGGTAGTTACTCTTCAATATCCCTGTTCCATTCGTTTCTTAATTTATGAGATTCATCTTCGACGTTGATATTTTCGTAAATACCTGCTGTTTCTCTAACAATACTTGTAACTTCACGTCCCTGGTGTGGTTCTTCTTCGATATCGTAGATGAGGTGAATCTTAATTTTGCCATCGGGCAATTTCCTGTCGACGTATGTTATCCGGCCGTTTTCAATAATGGCTTCCGCTATTTTATGTCCCATGTATTTATCCTCCTGACTATATCATAGTATAACAAATCAGGTTCATCACCTTTCGGCCATTTCTGCAAGAGCGCTACTCCCCGGGTATTCTCTGGAAATTCCCCGTTTTGAATAACATCCCGCCGGTTCCTGCCACCCTTAAAAACTATACTATGTCGTCGTCCACAAACGTAAACTTCATACCTCTTTATCCGATATATGCATCAATATCTTTTCCTGTTCCTTCGGAGAGAAATCCTGACCTCGCATTATTCAGATAAGGAATAATGCGGCTCACGCACAGCCATATCCCGAAGCAGCCATAGAAAGGCCGCCTCTTCGGCGAGCTGGGAGATTATGGTTGGGGTTACAGTATTATTCATCTAATCAATTCGAGTCCATTCTTGTCCATCATAGGCCATTATGTCCTTTGCTCCTATTGACCACAATACACCGTCTGCAGAACTAAGAGCGAAACAAGACGAAGGTTTGTCTTTGCCGAAGTCAATAGGGTTAAGTTCGTTGCCGTCAAGCATGAATACTTCACGCATTGTCGAAAGGTATAGATGATTGTTGTACCACGCAATACCCCAGAAATCTTCGGTTGTCTTGTTATGCTCAATAATTTCCCATCGTTCATAGCGACCACGAATCAGTGTTCCTACTCGACCACAGATGTACGTGTCTCCGTTGTCTGCACAGCAAACCCGTGTAAGGATCATGTTTGTTGGACTATTTTGCCGAGTCCAAATGTTTCCATCATAACGCCATATCTCTCCACGACGTCCTGCAGCGTAGATCTCACTACCGGAGAAGCCGTCTATTCCTTCAAAGCTGTAAACTGTTTTGTCTTCTGGGTCCGGCCGCGCCGTCTGGTCAATACATGTCCAGTTATTCGCATCATCCCGTCGATATACTTGACGTTCCATGCCCACAGCATATGCTTTGCCTTCGATTGTACTGATTCCACGCATCATGCCTCGAGCGCTTGGTGAATCAGATTGATTTGGCCTGATAACTTCTTCATGAGCATCCCCACTGCCTGCACAAAAAACTTCTCCGCGTAATCCCAAGAACAACACTTGTTCAACCGGTTGACTGCACACAGTTGCGTCTACTGTAGACCAATCCAATGAACTCTCAATTAGGCGACCCCACTTGCCATTATCCCACTGGCAAAAAAAACTGTGATCATCTTTTTGATTAGCTCTTTCATCAGCTACCATAGAAACACATGCGAGATCATTATAGCGAACGGCGCCAGTAACATAAGAAAACAAATCCGTCCAATATCCTGCCATTTTTACCTCCTTTTTTATTTACCTGGCAGTTACTACGGTAGCTCGACTAGCTGCAATCGAATCAAATTTAGCCTTGCGCGCTTTGACTACTTCGGCAGCGTCAGCTACTCTCTCCTCTAGGTCCTTGCTACAAGTCTGCACAGCCTTAATCTCAGTATCGCACTTTATTCCAGCCCCCTTAGGTGGATTGCTTTCGTGATAAGCTTTAAGCTGTGCTTCTATACAGTCCTCATTACATCCCGATTCAGGGAATGTTTCTGTAACCGCTTCTGCCCCAGCTTTTTGGGCGTCTGCCAGAGTTGTCTTTCGGAATTCTGTAACAGTCTTCCCCCTGATTTCGGCACTGAGAGTGCCTCCACCATCTGCCTTTAAACTTCCGGAAGGGCATTTCTGAGCTTTTGCACTCTGGAATGTATGAATCAGCCCGTGTGTGCCGATACCATGACCTGCACCCTCAACACATATGCAAGGAGCTTTGTTCATATCATAATTTTTACATCCATCGACTTTGACGTGCTGCCCTGTTGCTTTATTTTCTGTTCCGTCTCCTCTGCCTTTCGCGTGAAAAGCACTTGCTTCAACAAGGTGATGCGGTGTTTGTCCAGGACAACAGCCGCCGCCTCCCTTTTCAGCATCATATGGTTGAAGTGAACATCGACGAGCAGCCAAGCACTTGGAAGCACCATCACGATCTTCGAGAACCGCAGCTGCAAATTCATCTGCTCCAGCTCTTGATTGTGTTGAAGAAGGCTTTGGAGGACACGGATCCTTGTCCCCATATGGTTTATACTCTTCGCAAGCAGTTTCCTCTTTATTCTTATCGCCAGCACACTTTGCGGCTAAGTCAGCACTCATCATATCCAAATACGGCCAAGGAGGTGTATTAGGCGGCGACGGAGAGCACATATGATTATGCGTAGTCAAATCCAAGTGTCTTACCACATTTTGACCCTCAAACTTCACATCCATGGACCAGCTTGTGAAATAAACCTTGCCCCGGTTGGTGCTGGTGACAACCCCCTTTTTGGCCGCGCTACCGGCTTCATCTCCCGTGCTCTTTTTGAAATAAGATTTATTCTTTAACATCACCTCCTTGTTGGAAATCCTGACTTTTTTACTGCCGGAGGTCATATCTTTGGCCATCCCGGTGTTCGGGTAGGGAACAGGCACTCCCGGAGGCGTTGCCGGTGTCTGCGGCGGGGTAAAACAGACATCTGGAAAAGCGCAGATGGCCTTGCCGTCGGCTGCTTTACAGGATATCTCGCGTCCGTTTGCAAATACGTCGTTGCCCATCAATCTGCTCCATTCCCTGAATAACTCAAAATCATCGCTGCCCGTTCACCGTTATCATTACTGAAGTGGCAAAGCACCTTATCCCCGGGGGCATAGCCTTTCCGGGCTGCAGCCGAAGCCACTCCTAAAATACAAGGGACAATGGCAGCGCCAACCTCTCCAATGCAGTCTGCCGGATGCCAGATATCAAAGTCCTCTTTAAATTCTCTCAGAATACGACTCATAGCGAGCCCCGCTTCTTTAAAATAGTACTGTTCTCCACTGATATCGGTTATCCTGTAATCCGGTTCAACCATTGTTAATCCAGAGACAGATAATGCCTCTTTGATTGCCTGCACCAATCCCTCGGCGCGTAATGGCTCTTCAGACTCAATGGTTGCTTCCTCTCTGCCGAAACCTGTACCGGCAATGGACATGCCGGTCTCCGCATCTTGAGTTCCTGCAGCGACAAGGACGGAAGCGCCCGCCTCCCCCGGGATGAAGCCGTTGGAGTTATTACTCGTGAGAAGTCTTTCTCTTTTTTCATATGCAGATAACGTCTCTGCGACCAGGAAGGTATCAACCCCCGCGATAATGCAATATGCCGCCTCTCCCTCGCTGAAGAGTGCCGTTGCATGTTTCAACGCCTCAACTCCTCCTGTGCGGCCGTTCGATATGACTTCAGAACGCTCATGAAACCGCATACCCAATTCTCCCTGCACTTCATTCATGAGCTGATCATCTAGACCATCCAGCCTGCCCGGCCTGGTCTTCTCTGAGACACACAAGAGAAGCGAAATCTTTTCCGGTTCAACATTACCGGCGGCGGAAAGACATTCACGAATTGCCGGGGCTACGAGTTTCACAAGCTTCATCCTGCCCCGCCAGGGCTGATCGAGCGGCGCTTCGCTGCCGATGATCCATTCGCCGCCTTTGTCCATAAACCTCGTTTCCTGAAAGTTGTTGATTCCGCAGCGGATGGCGGCACATGAGGCAGGCGCATTCAGCCCTACGCCTGTTACCATTCCGTATGAAACTATTGATACAGGACGCATTAATCTTCTCCTCTTGAGGCCGCTGCTTTCGCCCTGACAAGCGCTCCCAATGTCGGATAATAAGTCTTTCCGAGTTCTCGCGCCCTGTACCATGCTTTCGGCATCTTCCCGACAACCACCTGGGTGACTTCGAACATGTTCCGTTTAAGCGGCAGGGAGGCGCGCCACGTCATCATAAACCTCTTTTTGTCCGGTTCAATAACAATTGTGTCTATCACTCCGGAAATCATTTTTCGCTCGTAATTTTTAAGGCTGAATTCTATCGGGACCGGGACCTCCGGCAAACGGAATCGGGTATCCCCCTCCGGCGTCAAGTTGGTCAGGACGACTTCCTCTCCCCCCTTCGGATATGGCATCTGCTGATCAGGGGGGGCGGACTGATAATAGGCTTCATCAAAATCCGGAGGCAAAAATGGAAAAATATTGTCTAACCAGTTCTGATCGTAAGTACCGGCTAACTTGTAGCGGGGAAGCCAGCCCCGTGCAACGGGGCCGAATGACATGGGCCTGTAATTCCCATTGGGTTTCGTGACGGGATTCTTCGTCTCTTCCGTGTTGGGCAGCGGTTTGCCTTCAATGAATTCCATTTTCAGATTGTCATGAAATCCGGTACCAACCGGATTCAGGAGGTATGCCTTATGCCTTGACGGGTTTTTATGAGTCCTGTCAAAGCCGCCGAATGCATTGTCGTATGATAGGGGCATCACGGTAAAAGGTTTAGGCCGTGAGGCGCTTACTGAAATGAGACCCTTTTTCCAGAAACGGTGTCCGACAACGTTGAAGGATTTTGAAATCGGCCCGACCCTGAGTGAGACAGTAACTTTGGCCGCGGGCCTTCCTCCCGGTGCATAAGCACTGCCGTGCAGCAGGACATCACAACGCGGTTTCCGCAGGGGGTAGTCGCTTTCGTATACTGGTGCGGAGAACCCCGGTTCTCCCGTAAATGTATCGGCCTCAATCAGCGGAACCTGCTCTTCAGCCAATCGGGGCTCTTCTCCCTGCCCGGGAACAGTAAAGGTGCCTTTAACGGCTACGACAAGGAACTCTCGTCCGTCAGGCTGCATGCCCATTGTATAGCCGGCCTGCATTTTTGTTGCATTAAGAAGATTCATTACGGATGAACTAATTTATCTGGACCGAACCGCCCTTGATGCGGTTGACACCGGAGGAACGGTTCAAAAGATATGCCCCGCGTATCAGCACCTTGCCAGCCCGGGTGAGGGTAATGCTCGCCTTCCCGCACTTCAGCACGATCTGTTCCTTTGCATCAAACGTAATCCTCCGCCCGTCAACCGTCACATCCTCCGCTTCATCAACCTGCAAGTCTATATCTCCGGCCTGCAAAATCTCATCGGTAAGGGAAGACAGGGTGTCTATAATAACGGGACGCAGGGGATCGTTATTCTCAAAAGCGAGCAGAACATCCTGCCCGGAAGAGCCGGCCTGACGAAGGGTTTCCAGTCTTATTGAGCTTGTAAACCTCGCCGCTGCCTGCCCCTGCGGGTTCCCTGCATAATCCACAAATACCCTGCCGCTCTTATCAACATGTACAACCTTCCCCACCCTGACACCCTCGATTCGCTCAACCGCCTCCCCACGACCAACGCTGTTATTTTCCTTCAGAGTTTTCTTCATGTCAACCTTTCCGTACAGTGGCATGAAACTGTTGCCCGTTTATGCAATATTAACCTTACAGTTGCATTGAACATCGCCCGCAGGCAGGAGAGCCCGGCGGAAAAGCTTTATCTGCGATTCCCTGAGGAAATATTCAGCACGCATATCAACGTCTTTTGCAATTTCACTCCCCGTTACCTCCTGCAACAGAGACGTATTTCCTAATATCCCATCGCTTTATAAAGGTTTTACAGCGGGCTCTCCAGCCGGTTTATGCAACGTTAAAGTTAAGGTTAATTCTCCAGGATTTTCTTGCCTTTCATAACGATATCCCCTGAACCTTTAATGGTTATCTTCTTGCCGTTAATGGAGATGTCCCCGTTTTTCTTCAAAGTTATCGTGGCCTTCCCGCATTTTATCGTGAGCTGATCCTTGATTTCGATAACCCCTTTCTTGTCCCCTTTTATGCTGAAATCATCCCCTGCATCCAGAGACATCTTTTTACCGGATTTCACACTGACATCCTTCCCTGCGCTTTCGGATATATTACCACCGGCATCAACAGACTTGTTCGCCCCGACATTTTCACTGCTGTCAGCACCCACATTGACTGACTTGGCCGCGCCTATCTCCTCGGCCTTGGCCGCGCCGATGGTTTCATTCATGGCGGCCCCGACACTGACCTGGTAGGCCGCGCCGACTGTAAGTGCCTTGGCCGTGCCGATGGTCTCGGTCCCGTTGCTGCCGACCGTAAGGCTCATGTTTGCGCCGATCGTCTCCGTATGGTTTGCCCCGACATTGATGGTCTTGTTTGCCCCGATGGTCTCACTGTGGTCGGCGCCCACCTGTATGGTCTTATTATTTCCGACGGATTCACTCTGGTCCGTCCCCACCGATTTCGTGCGGTTGTTACCTACAGTCAGTGACTCATCGTTGCCTATTGTCTGGTTCTTGTCATTCTCAACAGCAATGGTCCAGTCTTTCTGGCCGTGCAGGTATATCTCCTCACTGCCCTTTTTATCCTCGAACCGGAATTCATTGAACCCTCCGCCGCCGGGGGAAGAATCCGACTTTATTGTGCTCCTGGTCTTTTCTGCCGGCAGGTCATAAGGCGGCCTGTTGGTTCCGTGATAGACGCGGCCTGTTATAATGGGCCTGTCGGGGTCGCCCTCCACAAAGTCAACAACGACTTCATGTCCTA
>WFVK01000113.1 GCA_015491705.1 Nitrospirota bacterium
ATTATGTATTCACCGATGATGCCGATCGCTATGAGCAGAATCCCGTTGAAGAAGAACAGGACGAGTATCAGCGTGGTAAAGCCCTGCGGGACACCCCCTATGAAAAATTTTTTTGTCAGGATGTATATTGTGTAGCTGACTGAAAAAACCAGCACCACCAGCCCCAGCCTTGCAAGTATCTTTATCGGAAAGTTGCTGAAGCTGAACAGGCCGTTGTAAGCAAGCAGAAAGAGTTTTTTCAGGGTATACTTCGGTGTCCCCGAGACCCTTGCATTTCTTTCATATTCGATGCCTGTCTGTTTAAAGCCCACCCAGGCCCTCGTCCCTCTCAGAAAGAGGCTGTGTTCCTGGGTCTGAAGTATGACATCGAGCACCCTTCGTGTAATCATCGAAAAATCACCGCTGTCAAACGGTATGGGGACATTCGATATGGAGCCCAGAAGCCTGTAGAAGCTCCAGTAGAGCAGCTTCTTCAGAAGGCCTTCCTTTCTTTTTCCGCGGATACCGTATACCACATCGTAGCCTTCCTTTATCTTGTCGTAGAACTCTGCCAGCATCTCCGGCGGGTCCTGCAGGTCTCCGTCAAGCATTGCAATGTAGTCTCCGCGGGCGTGTGAAAGACCCGCCAGCAGGGCCGCCTGGTGACCGAAATTTCTCGACAGGGAAACAATCTTAAACCTTTTGTCTCTTTCATGATACGAGATAAGCCTTTCAAGTGTCCTGTCGGTGCTCCCGTCATCAACACAGATAATTTCAAAATCGCCGAAATGTTTTTCCAGTATGCCCGTGCATCTTTCGTAAAGCTCCGGGATTATTTCTTCTTCATTGTAAACAGGAATAACAACTGATATCATACTGTCCGGAACCCGCTTTTTCTGAGGATTTAACATACTGAATTATAATAGATGCTCCCTGAAAAGTCTAAGAAGGGAGCATCTTGCAAAAGATACTGCTTCTGAACTGTTACGGACCGCCCGGAGGGCCGGATGACCGTTTGTTAAGCATGTCTATTTCATACAGACTTACAACATTGTATCGCCGTATCAGTCGGGGAGGCGTATCTTTTGCGAGCACTATGCCCCGCTCATTCAGGCGTTTTTTTAATGAATCCTTTTTTTCATTGATTATTACGATGATTCGCCTGCTCGAATCTAAATCGGCGATCAGGTGCTCGAGGGGGACACCGTACAGTTTGAAATAATATATCATGGAAGGGTCAGGGTCTTCGTTGCCGACGAAGTCCACAACCCTGTCGCCGGGTCTCAGGTAATCCTTCAGGAATGAAGCGATCCTCTCTTTGTTTATTGTCTTGCCTGAATAATCGCCCGGATTAAGATCATTCCACATCAACCAGCCGGAAAGCGAAACAGCCAGGAGGGGCAATATAACGGCCAAGGTGCTTTTTTTCAGTTTGGGCAGGTTCAGGAGAAAGCTCATTCCCGCAGATGCCAGTCCTATATACACAGGCAGCAGAAAAAGCCAGACCCGAATATAGGGCACAACCCGCTGGGCGGCTACAACGGGTATACACCAGATGGCTACTGCCAGAGCTATCGGGACGCGATGGACACTCAACCTTTTGTGAAAGACCAGAGAAATAAAGAATCCGGCCGACATGAGAATGGTTACCACTGAAGGAATATCCGTGTTCCAGTAATCCCACAATGAGACAAGGGAAGACGGGAATCCGGCAGTGAAATACGACCATGACCTTGGGGTTACCCACCGGTTGGCTATGATGGATTCAATTCCGGATACCGCAAAAACCGGTGTATAGAGGATCAATGTTATAACAGATGCGGCGGTTACGTATATAAAAAGGTCTTTCAGCAAGAGTTTCCGTCCCCTGCCTCTTTTTTCATACACAATTGAAAGCAGCAGCCATGTTACAACGGTCCCGAAGGGGTAGAGCATGATAGGGATCGTATAGAAACCGATTGCGGACAATACGGCGAAGAGGAGCCATGCACCCCTGTTTCCGCTCTGTTTGATATATGCTGCAAGTGCAAGGATGGACAGAAAGATCAGGCATACAAGTGTATACCCTCGGGCCGTGGTCGAATATCCTATAAGCCCCCTTGAGGATGCGACGACAGCGGCGGTCAGGAGTGCAGCATGCTTGTTGTAAAAGATGCGCATAACCACGTAGGATGCCGGAATCAGGAGAATCCCCGCCAGAAACGCGGGCAGGCGGATCGCCCACGGCTGGTTGCCAAAGAGCATATATGAGATGTGAACAAGGAATGTATGGAAGAGGTGGTTGTTCGGGGCGGAATAGTTTGTCAGTCCGACAAAGAGAGGCTTTGATGCATAGGCGTAAAAAGTAGCCGCCTCGTCAGGAGTCATTGGTTTTACAGAGAGGAAGAAGAGCCTTACCGCAACGCCTCCTGTCAGTATTATAAAAAAGGCAATAATGTGTGTTTTATCTTCGGATGACGCCGCCTCCCTGAAATGCAGCACAATCTCCTTCAGGAAAGAGACCATTGAATCAGAGGCGTCTGAAACATAGCGGCTTACCTTCCGCCTCCCCGCATAGAGCAGCCCGGAGGCGATAAACAGGACAATTGCAATGATCCTTAAGTTGAAGGCTATCTGTTTGAAGACTTCGGGGGTGAACTGATCCGCCCTTCCGTACAAGGCATAGGAATCTATTTTCTGTTTCAGCGGTTCAAAGGGCAGATATGAAACTCCGGCCAGCACGGCCCCGGAGGCGGCAAGGAGTACCACGGCCAATAATAAACACTTACTGGAACCCCTATGTTTATCATACAATGTTTTTATATGCCCTCCTTACCCTGACAGGGGTCTAAGCAGTGTGCACGCCTTCATAAATAAGCTATTCCTTTGTTCAGGTGAAAGTTTCCGGATAGTTGTATTATCCGGAGCCGGACAATCAATTCGGAATCTGATCCGTCTGTATTTTAACGGGGTATCTTCTTGCAGGGCTGTCCCGTC
>WFVK01000114.1 GCA_015491705.1 Nitrospirota bacterium
GACAAGCACTGCCCACACAATCAGGATTATTGTCAGCACAACCGCGGTCAGAAACTCCATTACCACGAGGTCGGGCCAGACGAACATCTCTTTCTCCTGTCTTTTTCCCATCCTGAAATCCCTCTCCTTTTTCCTGTCCTGAATATTGAATGTGAGGTCCTGCCTTTCATAACGGTCCTGATATTCCCCCATCTTTCCTTATCCTCCAGAAATGCACGCCGGCCAGCACGGCGGCCGATATGGGCAGCACAATGACATGCAGTACATAGAATCTCAGGAGCGCATTTGCGCCTATCTCGGTCCCGCCCAGAAGCATGAACCGGATGTCATGGTACTTATCCAGCAGCGCAAACGGGCCTTCGTGCCCTATAAACGGCGTCGCCCTTATCATGTTGGCGCCGACGGTTATTGCCCAGTACGCAAGCTGGTCCCACGGCAGGAGATAGCCGGTGAAACTCAGCAGAAATGTTATAACCAGGAGGTTGACGCCCACAACCCAGTTGAACTCTCTCGGGGGCTTATACGAGCCGGTAAGGAATACACGCAGCATATGAAGCACAACGGTGGCTATCATCAAATGAGCCGCCCACCTGTGGATATTTCTCAGGATAATCCCGAACGGCACGTCAAACCTCAGGTATTTCATGTCCTGATAAGCGTATTCGATAACCGGCCGGTAATAGAACATAAGGAGTATGCCCGTGACCACCTCCACAATAAACAGGAAAAATGTTATCCCCCCCATGCACCACGTAAAGCGGATCCTGCCTGCGTGGGAGGGGATGCGGGCAGGATGAATATGGAGGCAGATGTTGGACCGCATCCGGAGTATCCTGTTCCTCTTCGTGCCGGTGTAATCATGACGGAATACGGACCTCCACACCTGGGAACGCCTTATCCTTTTCCAGAGTCTCGTTTTCCTGCTCAACCTGATTTACACCTCCAGGACCAGGTACGCCCCCTGCCTGTCAAAATCCCTGAATCTGTATATCCTGCTTTTATCAACCGTAATCCTGCCGTCATTTCCAAGGAATATCCTGAACCGGTCAAGGGGCCTCGGCGCAGGGCCTGCAAAGTTCACGCCGTTGCTGTAAAAGCGGCTGCCGTGGCAGGGGCACTTGAATATCCTCTCGTCCGGGAACCAGTTGGGCGTACACCCGAGGTGGGTGCATTTTGCGTATATGGCATATAAGCGGTTCCCTTCCCGCACTATCCAGACCGCATGATCCTTTTTCCACTGCTCGTATATCCTGAGAGAACCCTGCTGCCGGCCCGGTCCCCGGGACATGAAGTCCCGGGGAACCCCGATCTTAAACGTCGGCGGCTGTTCAAAAAGCACCCGGGGAAACAAGAACCTGACCGTGCCCGCAATAAATATCCCGATGGCGACGAAGAAAGAACCCCAGCCCGTGATTTTCAGGAACATACGCCTGTTTATTCTTTGTTTATCAGTAGTTACGTTCATAAGGGCCGTTTGTCCCGCCTGCCCCCTTCCACCTATATCTTTGTAACATTAACCGGAACCATCCTGTCCCATTCGGCCAGCCTGGGATCAGCCTTTTCACTGGTTACCATGTTCGGCGTGGATTCTCCCCTGGGATAAAGGGAGATCACGTCGATGACGCCGGGGGCGCACACATCCTCCACCCTCGCGACCCCCGTGAAGCTGCCGTTGCCGGAGCTTACAACCACGCGGTCCCCGCTCTTGATGCCCATGAGCTTTGCATCCTCCGGATTAATGCTGACCGGCTGTTCGGGTATCCGTTCGTAGAGGTTCGGGGTGAGGGGTATGTTCCTGCCGTTGCTGTAGAAGTTGTACCCGGTATTCCAGTTTTCATTGGCGCGGTGCATGATCATCCAGAGCGGATACCGGCTGCCGGTCTTTTCCCTCAGAGGATGATTGTACGGTTCCAGCTTTGCCAGGACCCTGACGGGGGCGAGGTGCGCCTTTCCGTCTTTGGTGGCAAAGCGTTTCCCCATAACCGCCTCTGTCTCGGGAGAGTAGAGGCGGGATATGCTCCTGCGCTTTACCCTGGGGAACTGCACGCCTGAAGTACCCGCCTTTTCAAGGTCGCTCCAGGTGATCCCGGAAATGTCGCTGGTAAAGGAGCCCTTTGTCCTCGCCCTGACCTCGTCATAAATGTCCTTTTCATTCTTCCAGTCAAACCCTTTGAGTCCCATGCGCCTGGCAAGCCGGGCAACAATCCACCAGTCGGGTTTAGCCTCCCCCGGCGGCTCCATAAAACCCTGCTGCAGATGAATCCTCCTGTCTTCACTTGCCTGTATGGTGTTCCATTCCCCCCAGGTTGCAGCGGGAAAGACAACATCCGCGTGCTGTGTGGTCTCGGTCGGATATATCTCGTTTACAACAAGGAAGAGCCTGTCGTATTTCGGGCGGTATTTCCTCTGGTTGGGGAACTGGACGTAGAGATTGGTGATAAACGCCCAGAGGGCCTTGACCTCCCCCCTGTCGATCTTTTCACATATGCTCCTCATGGAGCTCGCCTTGTCGGGCACCGAAGGGGCGGCCCATGTCCCCCGCGGGTGTCCGCCCGCCCTGGATGTACATGCCCCGGGCCTGCCGGCATTGCCGAGGATGATCCCCATGGCGCTGTAAGCCACCTCATTTTCATAGCCGACCACCTGGTGCATGATCCCCTTCTCGAACAGCACCATGGTCCGCCCTTTGTACCTTGCCAGCATCTCTGCCGCGGCCCGTATTTTGCCGGCGGGTATCCCCGTGATTCCGGCTGCGTTTTCAGGCGCAAACCTCCTGTTCAGCACGGTCTTTCTGAGGGTGCTGAAACCGGTTGTGTACCTCCTGACAAAGGACTTGTCGTACATGTCGTTCTTAACGATCTCATGCATCAGTGAGGCGCCGAGGATCGCATCCGTGCCCGGTTTGATCTGCAGGAAAAGCCCGCCGCTGCGCTCCGCGTCATCTGCCATCTGGACTCTCCGCGGGTCCACAAAGATGAGCTTCATGTCACCATTGTTCAGTCCGCCTGAAGTCAATGCGCGGTAGTACCATGACGAGCCCGTATCCTTCAGGTTCTTGCCTGCAAGGAAGAGAAGCTTTGTGGTATCAAAGTCCTCCACTGTAAATGAGCGCGTGCCCGAGCCCACTATATCAGCAAGGCCTGCGCTCTCATCACCCCAGAACAGATACCCGTTGCCCGCGAGCGTGCTGGATTTAATACCCTTGAAGAGCCATGTGAGGATGGCGTTGCTGTTCTGGAGATAGCCCCAGTCACCGTAAACCACGCCTACCGCGTCGGGGCCGTACCTGTCGATGACCTCCTGAAATTTATCGGCGCAGAAGGCTATTGCCTCATCCCACGA
>WFVK01000115.1 GCA_015491705.1 Nitrospirota bacterium
CGGAGAGCCCGGCGGAAAAGCTTTATCTGCGATTCCTTGAGGAAATATTCCGCACGGCGTATTTTAAAGTAACCCCTCCCGGCCTCCCCTTAACATAAGGGGAGGGGTAATTTCCTTCACCTTATAACCCCTGAACCCTGAACCGGCAACCAATGACGAACCTCAAACAAGCTTCCCCAGCGGGCTCCGCTTGCCTGTTTATGCAATATTAAGATTAATTTTTTGATTGAAGTATGCTCTTTATGATCATTATTACATTTTCCCTCAGGGCATCGAGATTATGATTAACCGCATCCGGGCTTGTCATGATATTGCCGGCTATAATCAGGGTGGGCGTTTCGGTAACATTGTATGACCTGGCCATTTCCATCGCCTTTTCGACTTCCGCGGACTTGTCTCCTGCACGCAGCCTCCTGCTGAAATCAAAGCCGAGACCTAATTTAAGGCCTATATTCTCCAGCACTTCCATATCCCCGATGTCCTGTTTCCTGACCATACCCGCATTAAAGATGGCCTTTTTCATCTCCTCTCCCTTGCCGGCCTCTTCCGCGAGGAGGTATGCCTCCCCCGGTTTCGGAGAGCCCTTGCCCCAGTAAATAGGGATAATCCGCCACCTGATCTTCCTGGGGAAGTTTCCCCTGATAACAGGAATCGAGCGTTCAAAACTGTAACACTGATGGCAGTAAAAACTCAGGAACTCGACAACCTCGACTGTCTTGCCGTCGAACCTGAACTTCTGCCCGGGCACTTCAGTGTACAGCCCCTGCACAGAAGGTTTTTCCCCTGCATACAATGATACGGATGCCGGCACCAGCAACAGGAAAATCAGCACTGCGGACACTTTCTTGAAAGTCACTTGATCCCTCCTTTGAAATCAGACAACAGGCCGGGCAGCGCCGCCTGTTGTTGTTTTAATGTTACCTTGCGGTTGCATGAAACCATGGCTCGTTTATGCCATAAACAATAAAGTATATTTCATTCATGTGAAAGAATTATGAATCTTAAAACGGATCAATATCGTTTTCCCATGTGTCCCCCACTTCCGGGAACTTCGCCAGCTTTTCCCTGATCACCCTCTTTATCTCTGTATATCCCTGTTTCGTCGCCGCCTCAAGCATTATAACGAGAACGGGAAGATTCGAGGATGCCCGGACCAGGCCCCATCCATCGGCGATATTGACCCTTGCGCCGTTTATGTCCACAACATTTTCCTCACCGAATTCATCCTTGAATTCTTTAACGACTTTCTCAACCACGGCATACTTCTTCTCATCAGGGCAGTGGACCTGGATATTGGGTGAGCTCAGATACTGCCGTGTCGTCCTCATTATCTCCGAGAGAGGCATGTCCTGGTGTGACAGGTATTCCGCAAGTTTCAGCCCTGCATATAAGCCGTCGTCAAAACCGTAATAATTCTCAACGATAAAGATATGCCCGCTGTGCTCTCCGCCGAGGGCGGCCCTTTCTTCATGCATTTTGCGTTTAATATACGAATGGCCTGTTTTGCACATTACGGGGACTCCCCCCCTCTCCTGGATGTCCTCGATCAACGCCCTGGTGCATTTGACATCAAACACCACCCTGGCCCCCGGCCTGTGCTGAAGTATCTGGCGTGCAAGCAGTATCAGCACCCTGTCCGAGGAGACGACCGCCCCTTTTTCATCCACCACCCCTATCCTGTCACCGTCGCCGTCAAACGACAGGCCTATGTCCGCCCCGCTGTCCCGTGTTGTCCTGCTTAATATCTCCAGCGAACGGATATCTGACGGGTTCGGGAAGTGGTTCGGGAAAGAGGGGTCGAGTTCGCAGAAGATTTCAACCACATCAAATCCGGCTGCCCGGAAAAGCGCAGGCGCGTAAATGCCCGCGGTGCCGTTGCCGGCGTCTATTGCGATGCGGAGGCGTTTCGCCGGCTTCACACGCCATGCAAGCGCCGAGGTGTAGGCCGCCTTTATATTGTCAAAGTTGAATGCCCTGCCGTCTCCGGTAAGAAAGTCGTTGTTTATGATTATCTCGCGGATTTTCCTGACATCATCGCTCAGAATCGTGGACGAGAAATCATCGGCCATCTTGAGCCCGCTCCAGCCGTCGGGGTTATGGCTTCCGGTTATCATTATCCCCGATTGAATTCCGAGCATGTATTGCGCAAAATAGAATACGGGCGTTGTCACCATCCCTATGTCAACGGTCGAACATCCGGTGGAATTCAGCCCCCTGACCGCGGCATCCCTGAAGTCCGGCGAACATTTCCTGCTGTCATATCCCACAACCGCCGTTGCACGGCCCTTTTCCCTCCGGATGAATGAACCGAACGCCCTTGCCATTGCTTCCACGGAATGGATATTCAGTTCATCGTCACTCACGCGGCCCCTTATGTCATATTCGCGGAAGACCGTATCCTTTATTTTCACCATCTGCTCAACCTCACCGTTGTCTGAATTTGCCGGACATAACATTCTAAAGCACACCGGGATAATATATCAACAATAATCCCGGCCCGGCGATGCCGGCAATTCCCGGTGAATGCAAAGATCAAGAAAGGATAAAGGTTTTCGCAGGGAAAAGGAAAAAATTTCGCAAAGGCATTTTCCCGCCAAAGCCATGAGAGCAAAGAGCCTGAACCGGTATTTGAGGATTTTTTCATGACCCTGCAGAGGGAGAAACACCTTATTTGACCTTTGGTTAAACACACACCCGTCTATACAGTGTTTTATTGCAATAATTGCCTGAGAATGCTGCTTATCTGAAAATAATCGGCTCTCCGGTGCCTATAGGTCACTTTTTTGTATTCACCGTGAATTGCCGGGCTATCGGTAATTTAATTGACATTCATCAGGCCTACACAGGAGGCACGAATATTCACTATTCCTTCATACTCAGAGCGCAATTTAGCTTGATAATTTCTTATAAGAATATCTATGCGATCCTGTATTTTTC
>WFVK01000116.1 GCA_015491705.1 Nitrospirota bacterium
AGTACCGAATGCCGCTCCCCTGTTACGGACATGAACGATCCTTAAAAACGGCAATACGTCAATATGCTCAAAAAGCGTGAGCCTTTCCACGATAAGCTTCTTCGTGAGATAGTCCGAAACCGTCACGGCAGAGGATACAAGTGTTATGAAAAGGGCCTTTTTCAAGAAGTTATCACCCTGAAACATCTTTCGCACAGGTCAGGATGGCTCTCATGCCTGCCGACACTGGTGTCGCGGTTCCAGCACCTCTGGCACTTGTCTCCCTCAGCCTTTCCAACGACAATCGCTATGTCGTCAGGCTCCGCGGCCCTGCAGGCCGTTTCAGGGGCGTCGGAAAGCCTGAAAACACCCGCCTGCGACACTATAAAAAGGGTGGGAAGAAAGGACAGGTACTGCTGCAGGAGCCCGTAACTCCTGTCCCCTGCATAAATGTCAACCCTCGCCTCAAGGGAATTGCCTATGAATTTTTCCCGGCGCTTTATCTCCAGTGCCCTGTTCACCTCGCTGCGGATCTTCGACAGCCCTTCCCATGTCGCCTCAAGCTCTTTGTCGATGAGGGCGGGGTCCGCCTCCGGGAAATCAGACAGGAAGACGCTCTCCTCCCTTTCCCCCGGTATGTGCCGCCATATTTCCTCCGCGGTGAATGAGAGCACCGGGGCTATGAGCTTCGTCAGCGAAACCACTATGTTGTACAGGACCACCTGGGCCGCGGTTCTTTCCGCGGAGTCGGACCTGAATGTATACAGCCGGTCCTTCAGGATATCAAGATAAAAAGAGCTCATGTCCACGACACAGAACCTGTAGACGGCATGGTAGACCTCGTGAAACGCAAAGGAGCTGTATGCTCTGTCAACCTTTCTGATAAGGCCGTGCAGCATGCTGAGGGCAAGCCTGTCTATCTCGGGGAAATCCCTGATGTCCACCGCACCGGGTTTCGCCTTTTCCGGGTCGAGGTCATTTATGTTGCCGAGCAGAAACCTGCACGTATTCCTTATCTTTCTGTATGCCTCAACGAGCCTGGAGACGATCTCACCGGAGATCCGCATGTCCTCCCTGTAATCAGCGGACGAGGCCCACAGCCTCAGTATCTCGGCGCCCTGCCTGTTGGTGATCTCCTGCGGTGAAATGACATTCCCGAGAGACTTGGACATCTTTTTGCCCTCGCCGTCAACCACAAAGCCGTGGGTGAGCACGGATTTGAACGGGGCCCTTCCCCTCGTGCCCACGGACGCAAGCAGGGAACTCTGGAACCATCCCCTGTGCTGGTCACTGCCCTCAAGATACAGGTCAGCCGGGCTGGAAAGACGTTCGTCGGCCTCTGTGACCGCTGCATGACTGACACCTGAATCGAACCAGACATCAAGGATGTCCGTCTCTTTTGCAAAATCGTCCGAGCCGCATTTCGGGCATTTATACCCCTCCGGCACGAACTCGGAGGCGGATTTCTCAAACCATACGTCAGCGCCGGCCCTTGCCACCTCCCGCTCGATTGCGTCCATGACAGCGCCGTCATTTAAATATTCGCCGCAGCCCCTGCACTGTATCAATGTAATCGGCACACCCCATGCCCTCTGCCTGGAGATGCACCAGTCCGGCCTGTTCTGCACCATGCCGTATATCCTGTCCATTCCCCATGCGGGCACCCACTCCGTCTTTTTTATCTCCTCAAGCGCGCGCTGTCTCAGCCCGTTCTTTTCCATGGATATGAACCACTGCTCCGTTGCCCTGAAGATCACGGGCCTCTTGCATCTCCAGCAGTGGGGATAGGAATGGGTTATATTCCGCGGGGAACCAAGCAGCCTGCCGGCCTCCCTGAGCCTGTCGATTATTCCCTGATTCGCCCTGAAGACGTACTGCCCTGCAAAATCAGCCACATCTTCCGTAAACCTCCCCCTGTCATCAACAGGCGTATAGACCTCAAGCCCGTACTTCAGGCCGATCTCAAAGTCTTCCTCGCCGTGTCCCGGAGCCGTGTGAACCACGCCGGTACCCTGTTCAAGGGTTACGTGCCCGCCGGTTATGGTCTTCACACTGCGGTCCATCCACGGATGCCTGCACACGATTCCTTCAAGCTCGGCGCCGGTCCATTCGGTCTCTTCAACCTCGTATTCATCCTTTTTGTAACCGGCCTTTTCCATGCAGTCATCAATAAGCTCCCTTGCAATAATAAGCCCTCCGTCACGTGTTCTCACAAGACCGTATTTGAAGGCGGGATGCAGGGCGAGGGCCATATTTGCAGGGATGGTCCACGGCGTGGTGGTCCAGATTACAAAGTATGTATCAACTGCCCGGCCGGAAGTCAGTCTGCCCTTCGCATCCTCAACCATGAACTTCACATAGATGGAGGGGGATTCCTTTTCATCGTACTCGACCTCGGCCTCGGCAAGCGCCGTCACGCATGTCGGACACCAGTGCACCGGTTTTTTCCCCTTATAAACTGAGCCGTTCCGGAAAAACCTGTTGAACTCCCTGACAATGGACGCCTCATACGGGAAATCCATCGTAACGTAAGGCCGCTCCCAGTCCCCGAATACACCGAGGCGCCTGAATTCATCCCTCTGGATATCCAGAAATCTCGCAGCGTATTCCCTGCAGAGTTTCCTCTTCTCAGGAATGGGGGTGGTGTCTTTCCTGGAGCCGAGCTTTTTATCGACCTGGTGCTCGATGGGCAGGCCGTGGCAGTCCCATCCGGGAACAAAGGGCGCATAGCAGCCCTTCATGGCCTTGTATTTGACAATCATGTCTTTCAGTACCTTGTTGAGTGTATGGCCCAGGTGGATATGGCCGTTGGCATACGGCGGCCCGTCGTGCAGGATATAGGTCTTTGACCTGTCTCTGCTCTGCATCTTCCGGTAGATTCCGCTCTTCTCCCAGAACTCGAGCAGTTCCAGTTCCTTCCTCGCCAGATCGGCCTTCATGGGGAAAGCGGTCCGCGGGAGATTCAGGGTATCCTTGTAATCATTCGCCATAGTTGAAACAAACAACAGGCCGTGCGCCGGGCCTGCTCCGTTATTGATCCCGGTAAAAAATGGAAATTTTCCTGTTCCTGCCGTATCAATCTCATAAACGCCGGATTACCGGAGAGTTGACGCGGCTGAGGGAAAGCACCGGCTGAACACAAAATTTAACATCATCCGGAAGCTTGTGTCAAGATTAGCGGCGGCGTTTGCCGGATACCGGCAGGCCGGAGTCTCCTCACTTGCTTTAGAAAATCATATCCGATAGAATTATTGAAATAAAAAATTTCTGTAACCGCAGGGTTTGTATATCTTAATTTAATGTTGCATAAACAGACAGGGGCGTCTCTTCGCACCGTTGTCGTTGTTGAGGACGATGAGGGGCTGAACCGCCTGATCCTGAAAAGACTTAAAAGGGAGGGATTCCTTACCAGGGGAGTTCCCACGGGCTCCCGCGCCCTTAACCTCGCTTCTGAAAATACAAACTCCTTACTGCTGCTGGATTACCTTCTTCCCGATATGACCGCCGAAGACATCATACTGGCGCTAAACAGAAAGAATCTCAGGGTGCCGTTCGTGATCATGACCGGGCACGGGGACGAGAAGATCGCGGTTAGACTGATGAAGCTCGGGGCCATGGACTACATAATCAAGGAAAAAGGCATACTGGAACTGCTTCCGGCCGTCCTCAGGCGGGTATTCAAGGAATTAAATACGGAAGAGAAATTAACAGAGGCCCGGAATGCATTGCGGAAAAGCGAGGCATGCCTTGCCGAGGCCCAGCGTATTGCCGGGATAGGGAATTACACCTGGGACACCCGAAAAGATGAATTATCATGGTCACACGGCACATATCTGATTTTCGGGGTCGACCCCGCGGAGTTCAGGCCCGACTTTAAAAAATATGTGGATTTCATCCATCCTGAAGACCGGCGGCGTGTTACTGCAATCTTCAAAAAGGCCCTGATAAAAAAAACAAGGTACAATGTTGAGTACCGCATCGTGCTGCAGGACGGTACGGAGCGCATACTGCACGATGAAGGGGAAATCAGTTGCGATGAACATAACAGGCCCGCCTGCATGTTCGGAGTGATCAGGGACATCACGGAACGTAAACGCCTCGAAAAGGCCCTTTTTGAGATTGAAGAGCGGGAGCGGCGGCGTATCGGGTATGAACTGCACGACGGCCTGGGACAACTCCTTACCGGCATATCATTCAAGAACTGGGGGCTGGAGCGCAAGCTGGAGAAAAGATCTCTCAGGGAGGCGGAGGAGGCGGCCGAGATCTCAATGCTTATAGCAGAGGCGAAAGAACAGGTCAGCCGCCTGTCAAAGGGACTCTCGCCCGTGGAGACGGACAGGGCGGGTCTCATGGCGGCGCTTGAATCGCTTGCACTGAATAATGAAAAGATCTTCGGCATCCCGTGCGTTTTCAGATGCGACAGGCCCGTGTTTGTGCATAACAAGTCTGCAATCGTACAACTATACCGTATTGCACAGGAGGCCGTAACCAATGCAGTCAAACACGGCAGGCCGGATCACATCGAAATCACCCTCACCAGGAAATACAACAAGATCACGATGTCCATCAAAGACAACGGCGTTGGCATCTCCGGGAATCCGGACGACACAAACGGAATGGGACTGAAGATCATGCGTCACAGGGCCGGTATTATCAATGCATCGTTTGAGGTACGGCGGAAAGCCGGTGAAGGCACGGTGGTCACGTGTGTATTTTCGGATAATCCGCGAAGAAATACAACCCCTGATGCCACCCCCTGATATTGACAAACGGACAGGCGTTTTCCGCCGCCCGGGGTTTGCTTTTGCCGGAGTATATCTAATAAAATTTATAAACCCGTGGTTAAAAACATCATGAACGCCCGGAAAAGTAAAAAGCCGAAGCACAAAGTGCTTATCGTCGACGACCACCCGATTGTGCGGCAGGGGCTTGCGCAGCTTATCAATCAGGAAGCCGGTTTTGTCGTATGCGGCGATGCAGGCGATATTCCACAGGCGCTGCAGGCCATTAAAGCGTGCAGGCCCGACATTGTAATCGTCGACATCTCTCTCGGACACAGCAGCGGAATACGCCTGATTGAGAACCTTTCGGACAATTACCCCGGCCTGTCGATCCTTGCGCTCTCCATGCATGATGAATCAATATATGCCGAACGGTGCCTCAAGGCCGGAGCAAGGGGCTATATCATGAAACAGGAGCCCCCGGAGAAGGTTGCGGCGGCACTGAAGGAAATCATAAACGGCGGCATATTCATCAGTGAGAAGCTGGGGACAAAGCTGCTGCATAAATTCGTCGCGGGCAAGACCGACGCGCCGAGCTCCCCTGTCGAGCTGCTCAGCAACAGGGAACTGGAGGTCTTTCAGCTCGTGGGCAAGGGACTGAAAACACGCAGGATAGCCGAAGAACTGAATCTCAGCGTCAAGACCGTTGAAACATACATAGACCACATCAAGAAGAAAATGAACTTCGATGACTCACGCAACCTGTTCCTGCACGCCGTCCGGTGGACAATGAATACGTAAACATCCTGCGGCTGATCAGCCTTTATCCAGCATCTCCCTCATCTTTCTGATAAGCTTCTCCGCCACCAAAGGCTTCGGCAGGAAGTCCATCCCATCTTCATAGCATGCCTTCCTGTTCAACTCCTCGATGGAATAGCCGCTCGTAAACAGTGCTTTAATACCGGGCTTTATACTCCTTATTTCTTCGTATGCCTCTTTCCCGTTTTTCACGGGCATGACCACGTCAAGCAGGAGGAACTGCACTTCGTCCTTTTTCTCCATGAATTTCCGCAGGGCATCCTCGCCGTCTGCGGCCTCTATGACATTGTAACCGTTTTTTTCGAGTATAACCGCCGTAAG
>WFVK01000117.1 GCA_015491705.1 Nitrospirota bacterium
AAAAAAGGAGGGACAGATGAAATTCTGGGAAAAGATTCAGGAAGACCTCAGAAAAAATATCCAAGAGGGTCTTTCTTTTGTAAAGGAAGGCGGTGAGGCGGTCTCACAAAAGATAGGCATGCTTACAGATGAGGGTAAAAAGAAATACAAGGTCTTTAACCTCAACATGAAGGTCCAGGATGAATTTGCAAAACTGGGGGGGGAAATTTATGACCTTACAACCAGGAAATCCAAGAACCCCCTGCGGAACAGAAAGGTGATTTCAATTATATCAAGGATAAACAAGCTGGAGGCCCAGATAACAAAACTTGAACAAACGAAAGATAAAAAGAGCGTAAAAACCGCTGCAAAGAAAACCACCGCAAAGAAAAAAACCACGCGCAAACGTAAATGCGCTCGCCGAACCAGTACGGAACCGCAGTCCGGGGAGACGAAAGCATAGTAAAATATGAAACGGCTTCTGTTCTGCATTATTACGGTTTCCATCTCGATATTCCTTCTGATTAATCTTCTTAAAGGAAACGTTAAAGACAAGCTGCCGGAGAAAGATGCCGTTCCTGCAGTGAATACCCTGAAGACCATCCCGCCGGAAGAGCCGGAGGATCCGATTACGCAGGAGAGGTTTCTTACCATAACAGGCATCGTCCGTCCGAGGGATACCATGGAAGCTATTTTTGATAAACACAACCTGAACAAGGCAGACCTGTCGGCGATATACCGCAGCTCCAGAAAGAAATATAATCTGTCAAGGATATCCGTGGGGAGCGTCTATGCATTCGAGATAGACAGGGAGAAAAACAGGATTCTGAGCATGCAGTACGGGATAAATGACCTGACCTTCCTGAATGTAACCAGGAAGCCCGAAGGGTTCAGCGCCGAGAATGTAAAAATCCCTGTGGACAAAAGAACAGGCTCTCTCTACATATATATAAAGGGCAATCTCATGAATTCAATGCCGGGTAATCACAGGGAATACCGCCGCCTTGCCCACAAACTTTCAGAGATATATGCCTGGGATATTGATTTCTCAAGCGACATCAGAAACGGCGACACCGTGAAAATAATCGTTGAAGAGCTGTGGGTCGGGGAGGCCTTCAAGGGTTACGGAAACATACTGGCAGCCGAGTTTGTCAACAACGGGCAGGTGCATGCAGCATACAGATTCGGGTACGGGGGACATACGGATTATTACGACCGCGAGGGGAAATCCGTGAAAAAAACCCTCCTGAGGTCACCACTGAAATTCAAATATATAAGCTCGCGTTTCAGCAGGAGGCGCTTTCATCCGAAACTGAAGACTTACAGGCCGCATCTTGCTGTTGACTATGCCGCGCCGACAGGAACACCGGTGTCGGCTGCGGGAAGCGGGACGGTTGTATTCGCTGGATACAGGGGTCAGAGCGGAAAAATGGTCAGGATCAGGCACCGCGGAGGTTATGAGACTTACTACGGCCATTTGTCGAAAATCCCCCGCAATATCAGGAGAGGCGCCAGGGTTGAACAGGGGGATATTATCGGATATGTAGGGTCAACAGGGCTTGTCACCGGCCCGCATCTCGACTACAGGATCAAACTCAACGGCAGATTTGTCAATCCCCTTAAGATACATCTGCCGCAGGGCAAATCCGTCCCGGAAAATCTGATGGCGGAGTTCAGAAAGACCGTAAGCAGTCTGGATTCGAGGCTTGCACTCTTAAAACGTCCGGTTATTGCGTTTACCGGGAAAAAGAAGAAAACCTCAAGCTGAATTATAACGATTATCCCTGAACATAGCGTTGCAAGAGGGGCGGGAGAGCCTGCCGGAGAACGGCGGCCCCTCTCATGCCGGGGCGGCAATGTTTCAAGCTTAATGTTGCGTAAACGGGCTGGAGAGCCTGCAATCGGTGTTTTTATGTTAATGTAAGGTTAATGCAAACGTAAGGTCAGCGTTTACATGCAGGCCATGTATCCGGGGAGGAGAACGATTGGGAAACAAGATAGAACCTTTTGAATTCAAGCAGTGTGTCAGTATCGTCAAATCAACGGGCAAGTATGCTTCGAATCTAAGCGAACTCAGAAAGCTGATCTCCCGAGTAGGAGACGAATCCATATTTCATCATGTTTACCAGTATTTCCTCAAGGGCCATATGCTTGAATATACCAATGATTTCGCGCACTGGGCAGGGGAGCACCTTGAGGAAAGGGCGCTGGCGGAGCGCCTTTCAAGCATTGACCCTTACACACTGAAATCAGTCACTGAGGTCAGAAAGGAACTGATACGGGAGATCGATGACTTTCTGTCCCATTTTCCCGAGCCGCGCGATGTCGCGCCAGGCAGCGAATTTTATTTCAACGAGACGGTCAGCCTGGTCTTTCCTGTAGGCGTGAAGACCCGGAATCTTGCCGAATTTCTCGTGGCCATAGGCCATATTGATGCAGGGAGCATTTATTACCATTTTTACGATTCAAGGGTGCGCCTCGGCGAGGGCGTGGTGGACGATTTTTCAAGATGGATTGAGCATACGCTCTACAGAAAAAGGGTTGCAGACAAAATAAGGGCGATTGATCCGTTCATGCACAGCATAGAGAGCATAAGAGAGCATATTAAAGAGATAGTGGAAGAGTGTGTGCGTGCGGACATGGAAGGAGTGGAGGATTGATCAGACAATATTCAGGCATTGTCCCCAAGGGGGACCTGCTGCTAATTCAGAAATTATGTGAAAAATTAAAGGGCAGGTCGTTTATACACGTCAATTCCACACGTGAAGGCGGGGGGGTTGCGGAGATACTGCAACGCATGATCCCGCTCCTGAAAGACCTCGGAATCGATGCGCGGTGGGAGGTGCTGGAAGGTGACGCCGCGTTTTTTGAAATCACAAAAAAAATTCATAATGCATTGCAGGGCAACAGGGAAAAATTCACAAAAAAGATGTGGGAATACTACTACGAAGTCAACAGGAAGAATAAAAGGAATATCAACCTCAATGCCGACGCAGTGCTCATACACGATCCGCAGCCTGCCGCCCTTATAGATTTCAGGCGCAAATCCTCAAGGTCCGGCAAAAAGATATGGATATGGAGGTGCCATATAGATGTGGCGCATCCCGTATCCGGCGTATGGCCGAATCTCAAGAAATACATAGTCCAGTATAATTCAGCCATCTTCTCTGTATCCAAATTTGCAAAATCGCTGCCCATAGACGAGTTCATAGTAACACCCTCGATAGACCCGCTCAGTGATAAAAACAGGGAGTTGACGGACAGGGAGATAAACGAGGTCGGGGAGCAGTTCGGCATACCCCGCGACAAGCCCATCATATTGCAGGTCTCGCGGTTTGACAGGTTCAAGGATCCCATCGGGGTTATCAATGCATACAAGATCGTAAAAAAATACAATGACTGCAGGCTCATACTCGCCGGCAGCCCTGCAACAGACGACCCGGAGGGAGAGACCATACTGAATGAAGTAAGGGATTATGCGGGCAATGACCCTGATATACACATACTCCTGCTGCCCCCGGACAAACACAAAGAGATAAACGCCCTGCAGAGGATGTCGGACGTGATCCTTCAGAAGTCCATCAAGGAAGGATTCGGTCTTACGGTATCCGAGGCCATGTGGAAAGAAAAACCCGTAATTGGGGGCGCAGTCGGAGGAATTCCATTGCAGATAGTTCACGGACTTACGGGTTTTGTGGTCTATTCGGTGGAGGGAGCCGCCTTCAGGATCAGGCAGTTTCTCAATAATCCGGACATGGCGAAGCGCATGGGACAGGAAGGAAGGGAATATGTAAGGAACAACTTCCTCATAACGAGGCAGATAAGGGATTACCTCTCCATATGGTATTGCAGCATGAACAGGGGCAGGCATGTGATGGAACTATGAGTTTACCTTAACGTTGCATAAACCGGCGGGAAAGTCCGCCGTAAAACCCTGTTTAAGGTTCAGGGGTTCAATGGTTATAAGGCGAGGAGTTACTCTCCAGCCCGGTGTGATGGTTTTATGCAAGTGTAAGTACATGCAATGGATTGGAGGATGGAAGATGTGACCAATACGAAAATCGCCGAGGAGGTCCAGGAAAGGCTGGCCGTAATAACGGAGGCCGATATACTCGTCGGGATACCGAGTTATAACAATGCAGGAACCATAGGTCATGTTGTAAGGGCTGTACAGGCAGGGCTGGCAAAATATTTCCCTGAGAAAAAATCCGTCCTGATCAATTCGGACGGAGGTTCCACCGACGGAACAGTTGAGGCGGTACATAAGGCTTCCATCGAGGATTTTCATTCCATCTTCGTCACACACAACAAAAGGGACTTTCTCAAAATATCCATTCCCTATCACGGGATACCCGGCAAAGGCAGTGCCTTCAGGACAATATTTGAAATTGCAAAGAGACTAAGTGTAAAGGCCTGTGCTGTTGTGGACGCGGACCTCCGGAGCATCACGCCGGAATGGATCGATCTGCTTTTACGGCCCGTGATTGAGCTGAATTATGACTATGTCGCCCCCTATTACCTGAGGCACAAGTATGACGGCACCATAACAAACAGTTTTATCTACCCCGTCACGCGCGCCCTTTACGGCAAAAGGATCAGGCAGCCCATAGGCGGGGACTTCGCTTTTTCGGGAGACCTTGCATCTTTCTTCCTGGAAAAAGATGTCTGGGACACCGACGTCGCAAAATACGGAATAGACATATGGATGACGACAACCGCAGTCGCCAACCATTTCAGGGTATGCCAGTCCTTTCTGGGCGCAAAGATACACGATGCCAAGGACCCCGCCACGGACCTGAGCGGCATGCTCTACCAGGTTATAGGCTCGACATTCGACCTTATGGAAATATATCATGACGTGTGGAAAAACATAAAAGGCTCCGAACCGGTTTCTACCTTCGGTTTCAGATATGCGGTCGGTCTGGAGCCTGTCATCGTCAATTATGAGAAAATGATTGAAAAGTTCAGGCTCGGCGCAAAAGAACTCTCTTCCATATGGAAGAACTTCATGCCCGGGGATCTTCATGACTTCATACACAATGAATTAAGCAGTGTCCCGGCGCAATCCTTTAACATACCGGATGACGTGTGGGCGGAGATTGTTTATTATTTTGCGCTTGCATACCATGGGAAAAAGATCAACAGGGAGCACCTTCTGAAATCGCTGACACCGCTTTACATCGGACGCGTCGCCTCTTTTGTCATAGATACATGGAACAGCAGCGCCGCAGAGGTGGAAGAGAAAATAGAAAATTTATGCATAAGCTTTGAAAATAAAAAAGACCTGTTGATTAAACACTGGGAGGGAAAAACCGATTTAAAGGGGGAAAAATAAAATGAACGACACCCTGCAAAAGATATTTTTAGAACCCTTCAGGGGCTTTTTTGAAAATGTCCTTGATTTTCTGCCGCACCTCCTGACGTCCCTGCTTATCCTGCTGTTAGGCGGACTCATTGCGCTGGCCCTTGAAAAAATGTTCATGAAATTATTCAGGGCGGTAAACCTCGACAGGATCTCCGAGAAATACGGCATCCCTGAAATACTGCGCAAGGGAGGGATAAAAGAGCCTGTATCTTTTATATTCGCCAAGATGATCTGCTGGCTCACGCTGCTTATATTTCTCATAATTTCGCTGAATGCCCTGAATGTAACCACTGTCGAAAGGCTGCTCGAGAAGTTCTTTCTCTATCTGCCGAACGTGTTCGTAGCGCTCTTCATCGTTTTCATGGGTTACCTACTGAGCAACTTTCTCGGAAGGACGGCCCTTATCGCCTCGGTTAATGCAGGATTCAAAATGTCCGGCATTATCGGCAAGTTCGTCCAGTTTACGGTGTTTTTCCTCTCCATAGCAATGGCGCTCGAGCAGCTCGGCATAGGAAAAGAGACCGTGCTGCTGTCCTTCGGAATCATATACGGCGGGGTTGTTCTGGCGCTTGCCATAGCCTTCGGGCTCGGTGGCAGCAATGCGGCGAGGGAGTATCTGGAGAAGAGGATCAAAGGCGAGGATGAGAAAGATGATATACGGCATCTTTAGAAGCGGCAACCTTAGTGCTGCATATACCTTAATGCGGCATAAACCGGCTGGAGAGCCCGCCGTAAAACCCTGTTTGAGGTTCAGGGGTTAGAG
>WFVK01000118.1 GCA_015491705.1 Nitrospirota bacterium
ATTTAATGTTATTATTTTTTTGCTTGCAGTAAAAAAATATTTTCCGGTGGCTATACCGGAGGGGTCACACCCGTTCCCATTCCGAACACGGCAGTTAAGCCCTCCATGGCTGATGATACTTGGGCCGCGAGGCCCTGGGAAAGTAAGTAGCCGCCGGATTAATTTATCAATAAAGAAGGAGAGCGGTTGCCGCTGTCCTTCTTTTTTTATGCCGGCAATCAGGCCCATCCTATAAGAAATTTAAATTTACAAATTTATAGGTTGACATGAGAGAATATGCTGGATTATCATTAACCTTATTTTCCAAAGGAGATTTATGGAATCCCCAATTGTTTATCCGGTCAACAAAATGGTAGAAGCAGGAATACCCACCTACGTGGCCTTTTCGTGGGTGGCCACGGCGTTTATTCTTATTATTGCCTTTATGGCGCGCAGGTCGCAGAAACTGGTACCTACGGGAACGCAGAATGTGGTGGAGGTGCTTATTGAATTTTTTCTCGACCTCGCTGAAAACACCATCGGACATATGGGACGCCACTTCTTTCCCTTTATTGCAACGATTGGAATATATATTCTCGTCTGTAACTTCCTGGGATTAATTCCGGGCTTTTCCGCCCCCACAGACAACCTGAACACAACGGTCGCCCTTGCACTGCCCGTGTTTTTCGCCACTCATTACTACGGCATCAAGACACATAAGCTCAGTTACATAAAACACTTTGTGGGACCTATACGGTCGCTCCCCGCGCTGCCGTTGATGATTCTGATGTTCGTGATTGAGGTAATAGGACATCTTGCAAGACCCCTGACACTCTCTGTGAGGTTATTCGGCAATATGATAGCAAAGCACAAGATTCTCCTGATACTGGCGATACTCGCACCGGCGATCGTGCCGACCACCATCCTGGGCCTCGGCGTGCTTGTCGCTATTATCCAGGCATTCGTCTTTGTCCTGCTTACTGCGCTTTATCTTGCCGGTGCAGTTGAAGAGGCACATTAAAATAAATTTCAAAATAAAAAAGGAGGGAAAATTCATGAAAAGGTTTTTTGCATTGACAGTGCTCGTTCTGATTATGCTGAGCATGGCCTCGGTAGCTTTTGCCACGGAAGCAGCAACATCCTCATCGCCTGAAAGCTCGAAATTCATGTACTACAGTCTGGCTGCCCTTGCAAGCGGTATCGCCATCGGGCTCGGCGCCCTGGGTGCCGGTGTAGGCATAGGTGTTGCAACAAGCAAGGCGTGTGAAGGAATAGCAAGGAATCCCGGCACATCCGGAAAGGTAACCACCACAATGATTATCGGTCTGGCAATAGCCGAGTCCTGCGCTATTTACGGACTCGTGGTTGCTTTAATTATTCTCTTTGTAAAACCGTTTGGCTTCTAAAAAGTATTTTATTTCAAGCTGAATAATCTAAAGAAAGACAGGAGATATCTCCTGTCTTTCTTTATGCATTCCCGCCCGCGAGAATATCATTTTTTATCCTGAAACTGTTAAAATCTTCCTGTTGTTTTATACGTCGTCCGGTATTCTAATTGCCCCCCTGCAGGGCGGATTTGCCTGAAAAAGGAAATAAATGATAAATTAGATGTGCGTAAACCTGCCGCAATACCTTATATAAGCAACGGGTTTTGTGTGCCCTTGTATTTTTACGCAACTGCACGATTAATTAAATTCTAAAAGGAGATGCAGTGGGATTAGTTAACCGGCTTAAACAGGGACTGTTCAAGACGAGGAAATCACTGATTGACGAAACCGAAAGGCTGGCCCGCGGAAGAAAGGTTGATGACAGCCTGCTTGAAGAGTTTGAAGAACTTCTGATCATGGCGGATGTCGGCCCGCAGGCGGCACACTCGATAACAGAGGCGCTGAGAGACAAGGTCAGACAGGAGAAGATACGGAATGAACGTGATCTCAGGGAGGCATTTAAGGAAGAAGTCAGGAAAATTCTCAAAGAGGGGCACAGGGTGATGTGCGCGGGGGAAAATCCGTATGTCATCCTGACCGTGGGAGTCAACGGTGTAGGCAAGACCACTACAATCGGCAAGCTTGCCAGACGTTTTACCGATCACGGCTTTACCGTTACGCTTGCCGCGGCGGACACGTTCAGGGCTGCCGCAATCGAGCAGCTTGAGATATGGGCTGACAGGGCGGGGGCGCAGATCGTCAAACACAGAAGCGGGGCAGACCCGGCTGCGGTTGCATTTGACGCCGTTGCCTCAGCCAAATCCAAAAACATTGACGTGGTAATCATCGATACCGCGGGAAGACTCCATACCAAGTCGAACCTTATGGAAGAGCTGAAGAAGATCAGGCGTGTGATCGGCAGGGAGAAACCTTCCGCTCCTCATGAGGTGCTGCTCGTTCTCGATGCGGTATCCGGTCAGAACGCAATCAGCCAGGCAAAGATGTTCAATGACGCAGTCGGTGTAACAGGCATTGCACTGACAAAACTGGACGGCACTGCAAAGGGGGGGATCATCCTGGCAATAAACAAAGAGACGGACATCCCCGTGAAATTAATCGGCGTGGGAGAGGCGGTCGAAGACCTTCGCGATTTCGATCCCGATGAGTTTGTCCAGGCCCTGTTCGGGTAAAGACCGTAATGTTGTATAAACCGGCCGAACTTTTCAGGAGAGGACAACCCATGAAGAAATTCCTGCTGTTTACATTTTTTTTCTATTTACTGATTCCGTACGGGGTGCATGCGCAGGAGTTTTCGCTTAACGACCTGTACAGGCTTGCCCTTAAAAAGAGCGAGACAATAAAAATATCGGAAGAAAACGTCTATATTTCCGAAAAGGAGAAGGACAGGGCATTGTCCACACTGTTTCCTAAATTTTCCGCCTTTGGATCCCATACGAGATACTCGGAAGAAAAAACCGTAAACGCCTCCCTCATGCAGCCGGAGTATACCAATGAATGGGGCCTGAGGCTGGACCAGTCCTTTTCCCTGAGCGGCAGGGAACTAACGGCCCTCAAGATCGCCGGACAGGGAATAAAGCGGAGCATGCTTGAGCTCAGCGCTGCAAAAGAGGAATATCTCTTCAGTGTCGCTTCTTCTTATTACAATGTGCTCAAGGCAAAAAAGGCGCTCGAGATAGCGCGTGCAAATGTGGAGAGACTGACAAAACACAGGGACGCCGCCAGGACAAGACTCGAGGTCGGCAGGGCTACAAAGACCGCCCTCTTGCGCGCGGAGGCGCAACTCGCAGGGGCACAGTCAGAGTTGATCAGGGCTGAAAACAATCTCAGGCTTGCAAAGACCGTTCTTGCAAGAACAGTCGGTATAAACGGGGAGTATGACCTCAGGGAACCGGATTCAGACGCTACCGCCCCCGTCCATGAAGGGGAACTGAAGCTGTTAACCGGGGATTGCCGCATGACGGCCCTGGATTGCCTTAAGGAGAGAGCGCTCTCGGAGAGGGCAGAGATAAAAGAACTGCGCATTCAGAAACAAATCGCAGAAGACAGGGTCAGGTATGCCAGGGGGGCATACTGGCCCAGACTTTCCATAGAAGGAGTATATTACAGACAGGAGAATGAGCCTTCCACGCCTCTTGAACTGAAAGAGAGAATCTACGGGGCGCTGAAGCTGGAGTTCCCGTTTTTTGAAGGGGGACTCCGGGTGGCGGAAGTCGCTCAGGCAAAGGCGCGCCTGAGACAGGCGGAGCACAGTCTCTCGGACATGAAGCAGTCCGTCAACGTGGAGGTTGAAAACTCATACCTCAACCTGCTGGCGGAATCGGCCGTGATCTCACGCCTGAAGGCAGAGACCGCCTATGCACGGGATAATTACAACGCTGTCTCAAAACAGTTCCGTTACGGCCTCGCCGACAGCGTTGCCGTCATGGATGCCAATACGCTGCTTATCACGGCTGAAAGACAGCTCGCCAATGCCGGGTATGATTATCAGTTATCCATTTTGAGACTGAGGAAGGCGACAGGGACCCTGTTGAAAGAGATTATCAGTGAAAACCGCGAATAATCCCGCATAGTCAGATTCTGTTGCGGAAGCTGATTTTTGAAACTGATTTTGAGCTTGCGTCATTTCGACCAGCGGGAGAAATCTTTATATTGCGACGGGTTAAGATTTCTCACTTCGTTCGAAATGACAGCGGGTTGATCAGATAATGACTTTCCGCAACATGAACGAATTAATAGTTAAACTGAAGGCAATACTGCACAAGGCCTGTCAGGACTTTATTATCGTTTCCTGCGTATTGTTAAAAGAGGCCGGGCAGGAGGCCCGGCGTGTCAGAGAAGGCTTATGTTCTGGGTGGTAACGGCATTATACGGACTCGCAAACCTTTACATATTTGTCAAACTCTCACATTTCCTGGATTACGGCATTACGGCGAAGACTCTTTTGGGGCTTGCCGTACTGTTGCTTGCCCTGTCTCCTGTGCTTATTAATTTATACAGCCTCCGGAGGTCCGACAGGCCGGCAAGGATATTTGCATACACAGGCTATATGTGGATGGGGCTGCTTGTTATCTTCTTCCCATCGGGAATACTTCTGGACATTTATAATCTCATGGTCCGGCACAGTGATTTCAGTTCAATGGCGCTGTCTCCGGATTCGCTGTTTCTGATCCCGTTTTTCATTTCGGTGACGACGAATATTTACGGTTATTTCGAGGCAAAAAACCTGTGCATCGAGCGTCTGACAATCAGAACTTCCAAACTGCCCCCTGGGGGCGGTAGTCTGAGAATAGTGCAGATTTCCGATCTGCATCTGGGGATCATCATCAGGGACGAGACACTGGACAGGGTTATCGACAGGATTGAAGAGCTGAATCCGGACATGGTGGTCTCAACAGGCGATCTCGTTGACGGGCTTATCATGCATATGGACTATCTGGCGGACAGGCTCGGAAAGGTGAACCCCCCACTCGGCAAATTCGCCATAATAGGCAATCATGAATTTTACGGCGGCCTGAAAAACACCCTGAAATTTCTCGAGGCGGCGGGCTTCACCGTACTTGAAGACCGTGCCGTCAGCATAGAAAACATGATTAATATAGCGGGCCTAAGCTACATCCCCGAAGGGAGAAAACAGCGGAAGCAGAAGAGCAATGCCGCTGCAAGGGAAATCCTCTCCGGGCTCCGGCGTGATATCTTCACCTTACTGTTAAAGCACACGTCCGATGTTGAGGAGGGAACCACGGGACTCTTTGATCTGCAACTTTCGGGACATACACATAAGGGGCAGATGTTCCCCATAAATCTGGCCACAATGTTTCTCTTCAGGCATCATTCGGGTTTTACACAATTATCGGACGGTTCCGCCATTTATGTCAGCCGCGGGGCCGGGACCGCGGGGCCGCCCGTGCGTTTTCTCTCAAAGCCGGAGATAACCCTCATTGAGATCATCACTGCAGGCAGAAATGCCGTCTGAAAACACCCCGGCCGCGGGCGGTATTTTCATCCCGCTGTAAGGTATAATGGGTAAATAGTATCTGTTGCGGAAGCTGATTTTTGAAACTAATCCTGAGCTTGCGTCATTTCGACCAGCGGGAGAAATCTTTATATTGCGACGGG
>WFVK01000119.1 GCA_015491705.1 Nitrospirota bacterium
ACATAAAGGGGGATAGTTCGATCGAACGACAGGCTGCAGGGGAAGCTGTTTATTAAAACTTTTAATAAACATAATAATTTTACAAATATCAAGTTGCGTGTTGCATAAACGGGGTGGAGATATTTTTATGCAGACGCAAGTATAACTTGCAGAGAGGGAGGACTGTCCATGAAAGCAGAGACCGTAGGGGGGAAGATCGATTTAACGACGAGTGCATTAAAGGTTCTTGAAAAGAGATACCTGAAAAAAGATGAAGACGGCAGGGTTGTTGAGACCCCTGAAGAGATGTTCAGGCGCGTCGCCAGGTCCGTCGCCCAGGTGGAACTGAACCATGGCAGGTCCGAGGCCGAGGTCGGTTACATCGAGGAAAAATTTTACAATCTGATGGCCTCGCTGAGGTTTCTGCCCAACAGCCCCACTCTCATGAATGCGGGGAGGAGGCTGGGGCAGCTCTCTGCATGTTTTGTCCTCCCTGTGGAAGACTCCATGGAGTCTATTTTCGGGGCGGTAAAGAACGCCGCCCTCATACACAAATCCGGCGGCGGCACGGGTTTTTCATTCTCCAGTCTCAGGCCCCAGGGCGATATCGTGGGCTCGACCAAAGGGGTCTCATCAGGTCCGATTTCCTTCATGACGGTCTTTGATGCGGCTACCGAGGCCATAAAACAGGGCGGCACGAGAAGGGGAGCGAACATGGGCATACTGCGTGTGGACCACCCTGATATTCTTGAATTCATATCCGCAAAGGACAACAGCGCCAGGCTCAACAATTTCAACCTCTCCGTTGCATTAACCGATGTGTTTATGAAGGCCGTTGAAAAGGATGAAGAATACGACCTGATCAACCCGCACACCGGCAAAACCGTGCGCCGGCTGAAGGCCAGGGAGGTATTCAGCCTGATAGTAAACCATGCATGGAAAAACGGGGAACCGGGGATTATATTCATAGACAGGATAAACCGCGACAATCCCACGCCGTCGGCGGGACGGATTGAAAGCACCAATCCGTGCGGGGAACAGCCGCTCCTTCCCTATGAATCCTGCAACCTCGGGTCGATCAACCTGTCGAAATTCGTCCGCGCAGACGGGGCCATAGACTGGGACTCCCTGAGGGAGACCGTGCACAACTCCGTCCACTTTCTCGATAATGTCATAGTTATCAACAAGTACCCCCTGAAAAAGATAGAAGAGGCCACAAAGGCAAACAGAAAAATAGGCCTAGGCGTCATGGGCTGGGCGGACATGCTGATAAAGCTGGACATCCCCTACCATTCCAGGGAGGCTTCAAAGCTTGCAACAGAGGTGATGGGCTTTATCCAGACCGAAAGCAAAAAGTTTTCATCGGTTCTGGCCGTGGAAAGGGGAGACTTCCCCAACTATGAAAAGAGCATTTACAAAGGGAAGATGAGGCTGAGAAATGCAACAACCACGACAATCGCCCCCACCGGCACCCTCTCGATAATTGCAGGGTGTTCAAGCGGCATAGAGCCCCTGTTTGCAGTGGCGTTTGTGCGCAATGTCCTTGAAGGCACGAAACTCTACGAGGTGAACCCACTCTTTGAAAGAATCGCAAAGGAGAGGGGATTCTGGAGCAAGGAGCTTATAGAGAGGATCGCCGAAAAAGGAAGCGTGAAGGATATCGAAGGGGTGCCGGAGGACGTAAAAAGGATATTCGTCACCGCGCACGACATCTCCCCCCTTGATCACATAAGAATGCAGGCGGCCTTCCAGAAACATGTGGATAACGCCGTCTCCAAGACGGTCAATTTTTCGCACAACGCCTCCCCCAAAGACGTGGAGGAGGCATATTTCCTTGCATACGGCCTCGGCTGCAAGGGAGTGACCGTTTACAGGGACGGTTCCCGGAAGAACCAGGTGCTGTCAACCGGCAAGACCGATGCACATGAGGGACGGCAGGATGCTGCTCCTCCCGTGCAGAAAATAACCCCGAGAAAGAGACCCGAGGTGATCAAGGGGACGACAAGGCTGATGAAGACAGGCTGCGGCAACCTGTACGTCACCATAAACGAGGATGAGAACGGAAACCTCTTTGAGCTTTTTACACAGATGGGAAAGGCCGGCGGCTGTGCCGCGAGCCAGTCCGAGGCGATCGGCAGGCTCATAAGTCTCGCACTGAGGAGCAATATAGAGCCTATCGAGATCGAAAAACAGCTCAAGGGGATAAGCTGCCACAGCCCTGCATGGGCACCCGGAGGCAAAATTGCATCATGTTCCGACGCCATATCCAAGGCCATTGAGAGATACCTCGAACGCGGCAACAAGAGCAACGGCAACGGCTCTCATCCCCCGCTGAAGGAAAAGGTAATGTTCTGCGGAGCGTGTCCGGACTGCGGCGGCTCTGTGGAGCATGAAGGCGGATGCGCTGTCTGCAGGGACTGCGGGTATACGAAATGCTCGTAAAGCGCTGTTGGAGGTTCAGGGCTCATGTCGGCTGAACACTCAATACCTGAAACCCGCGGTCCGATCGCCTGGAAGTCTTAAATCGAAAACGCCCTCTTTCTGTTGACATGATCAGAAAGCTTCATAAAGGACCCGGCATCCCGGCAGAGATATTAATTCAACTATACAGATAAGAAAGCAGCCTGATTGCGGGAAAGGAGGTTATAAGCATCATCTTCAGACATGGTAAATCCTGCTAATGTCAAAAGTTGCATGAAGAAACGGATGATTTATGAAAAAGACATAAACTGTAGATGATCAATATGCCCTCTCCCGGAGGGGGAGAGGGTCAGGGTGAGACGGTTAATAACCTAAATGCAACCTCGTTCTATTCCTTTGTTTTACATTTCTGAAACACTTGTGATATGTTTTATAAATCCGGTTTCACGGGACGGAAGCGTGTAAATACGCCCCGGTGCCGCCGCAAACCTCTTTGATTTCAATCATGACGCCGGTTCAGAAAGGTATGTACGCATGAAGATCAGAAAAGCAGTGCTCGCATATTCCGGGGGACTTGACACGTCTGTTGCCATTAAATGGCTGAAGGAGACTTACGGATGCGAGGTCATAGCCTACTGCGCCGACCTCGGACAGGAAGAGGACACGGAGGCGGTAAGGGAAAAGGCCCTGAAGACAGGCGCATCGAGGGCCTATGTGCTGGACCTCAGGGAAGAGTTTGTGAAGGATTATGTGTTCCCCATGCTCAGGGCGAATGCGGTTTATGAAGGCGCCTATCTGATGGGCACATCCATAGCAAGGCCCCTCATAGCAAAAAAACAGATGGAAATAGCAGAGAAAGAAAAGGCGGACGCAGTCTCGCACGGCGCCACAGGCAAGGGGAACGACCAGGTGAGGTTCGAGCTTGCATACTATGCCCTGAACCCCGGCATAAAGGTAATCGCGCCGTGGAGGGAATGGGAGTTCAATTCCAGGGAGTCATTGATAAACTATGCAAAGAAACACGGCATCCCTGTTCCGGTAAGCAGGGAGAAACCGTACAGCACGGACAGGAATCTCTTTCATATAAGTTACGAAGGGGGAATCCTGGAAGACCCCTGGGCAGAGCCCCCTGAAGACATGTTTACAATGACGGTGTCACCGGAAAACGCCCCCTCAGAGGCCGTATCCCTCGAGATCGGATATAAAGAGGGGGACCCGGTCTCAATTAACGGAAAGAGGCTGTCTCCTGCGAATCTCCTGAAAGAACTCAACACTGTAGGAGGCGCGCACGGTATAGGCCGGCTGGATATAGTTGAGAACCGGTTTGTCGGCATAAAATCCAGGGGGGTATATGAAACCCCCGGGGGAACCATACTGCATATCGCACACAGGGCCGTGGAATCCATCACCCTCGACAGGGAGCTTATGCACCTGAGGGATTCTCTTATCCCTGAATACTCGGCGCTCGTTTATAACGGCTTCTGGTTCTCTCCTGAAAGAGAGGCGTTGCAGTGCCTGATAGACCGGGCGCAGAAAAACGTGACAGGCACTGCGAGGCTGAAGCTCTACAGGGGCAACTGCGTGGTGACGGGAAGAAAGGCCCCGAAATCCCTCTACAGCCATGAGCTTGCCACATTCGAGGCCGAAGACGTTTATGACCAGAAGGATGCGGAAGGATTTATCAGGCTGAACGCCCTGAGGCTGAAACTGCACAGACCGGGTTCGAAATAATTATGGATGACTTACAGTACTGGCTTGCCCTGAACTTCCTGACTGATATAGGGCCCGTAACCGCTCGAAGGCTGTTATCGGCCTCCGGCGCTCCCCGGAATGTCTTCCGTATGTCTTTTGAAGAGCTCCGGAGGATTGAGGGTGTGGGTGAACACAGGGCCCGCACCATCACCGGCTTTAATGGGTGGGAGGCTGTCCGGAGGGAGATCGACAATATCGCTGAACGCAATATCACGATTATCACCGTTGATGACGACAGGTATCCCGCGGCGCTCAGGACCGTGCAGGGCGCTCCCCTGGTGCTTTATATGAAGGGTGATTTCCGGGATGTTGACAAATACGCCGTCTCCATAGTAGGGTCAAGAAGGGCTACCGCTTACGGCATTGAGGTAGCTGAGAAGATTAGTTACAGGCTGGCATCAAAAGGGCTGACGGTTGTAAGCGGAATGGCACGGGGTATAGATACCGCCGCCCATAAGGGGGCGTTGAAGGCAGGCGGCAGAACCGTTGCGGTTATGGGTTCGGGGCTTGATGTGCCGTATCCGTCGTCCAACAGGGGATTGATGAATGCCGTTGCCTGCTCCGGCGCGGTTATCAGCGAGTTTCCTCTCGGGACCCTGCCGAACAAAGAAAACTTCCCGAGGAGAAACCGCATCATCAGCGCCCTGTCCCTGGGTGTCATCGTGGTAGAGGCCGCCCTTGACAGCGGCTCTCTTATTACAGTAGGATATGCCCTCGAACAGGGCAGGGAGGTTTTTGCAGTGCCCGGCAACATTACTTCAGGAAATTCCCGAGGCACCAATGATCTTATCAAAAAGGGAGCGAGGCTTGTTGAAAGCGCCGAAGATGTCATCGATGAGCTGGGAGCGCAGATAAAAGGCATTCTCAGGGAAGACAGGCTGAACCATGAGAAAACCCTGTCAGCGATGACGGAAGATGAAAAGACGCTTTACAGTTGTCTCAGCACGGGGCCCAAACATATAGATTCAATCATCAGGGAGACGGACACCTCAACCGCCAAGGCCCTGTCGATATTACTGGGCCTCGAACTGAAGGGAATCGTCAGGCAGACAGAGGGAAAACATTTCTCCCTCAACTGAACCTTGATGTTGCATAAAGGAGTGGCGAAGTTTTTATGCGGCTGGAAGGTGAGTTATAAAGGTTTAACAGGGAACCGCCGATAAAATTAAGCGTTGAGACATTCAGGATAAACCGGCAGTCCCCCTTGCCTTAGAGGCAAGGGGGATTTATAAGGAGCAGTTTCAGATGAAGTCACTTTTGATTGTTGAGTCACCGGCCAAGGTAAAGACCCTCGGGAAGTTTCTCGGGAAAAGGTTTGCCATCAAGGCATCCATCGGGCATGTGAAAGACCTGCCGAGGAAAGAGCTTGGTGTGGATATCGAAAACAACCTCTCCCCTACTTACGTGGTGATCGAGGGAAAGGAAAAAGTCCTGAACGAGCTGAAAAGGGCGGCCAGGAATGCAGACAGGGTATTCCTCGGGCCTGACCCCGACAGGGAGGGAGAGGCGATAGCATGGCATATTGCCGAGGAATTAAACGGCTCATCCCCGGATAAAATAGTCCGGGTGGAGTTTAATGAAATAACAGAGAAAGCCGTGACAGAGGCCATCAGCCATCCGAGAAAGATCAATATGAATCTCGTCGACGCCCAGCAGGCGAGGAGAATACTGGACAGGCTTGTGGGCTACAAGCTGTCGCCCCTGCTGTGGCGCAAGGTCCGCCGCGGTCTCAGCGCCGGGAGGGTCCAGTCCGTGGCCCTCAGGCTTGTGGTGGACAGGGAACGCGAGATCCAGGCATTCAGGCCCGAGGAGTACTGGAGCATTACGGCAACGCTGCAGGGCAAGGAGCCGCCGCCGTTTGACGCAAGGCTGTTTCACATAAACGGGAAAAAGGCAAAGGTCAGAAATGAATCCGAAGCCCGGAAAATAGTGGAGGATACAGAGGGCAAAGGCTTTACCGTAAAAAAGATAGAAGTAAAGAAGAGGAGACGCTCCCCGGCCCCGCCGTTTATTACAAGCACGCTCCAGCAGGAGGCGTCAAGAAAGCTCAGGTTCACGGCCAAGAAGACCATGCTTGTGGCACAGCAGCTCTATGAAGGGATAGAACTCGGTGATGAAGGCTCCACAGGGCTTATAACTTATATGAGAACCGACTCGGTGAGGGTCTCCGCTGAAGCACAGCAGGAGGCCCGGGCGCTGATAAGGGGTGAATTCGGCAAGGAGTACCTGCCGCAGAAACCGCCGGTTTACAAGAGCAAAAAGTCTTCACAGGATGCGCACGAGGCAATAAGGCCCACCTCGCTTCTCAGGCCCCCGGCCGCGGTAAAAAAGTATTTGACCAGGGACCAGTACAATCTTTACAAACTCATCTGGAACCGTTTTGTTGCCAGCCAAATGCATCATGCCCTTCTGGAGCAGACCTCTGTCGATATAG
>WFVK01000120.1 GCA_015491705.1 Nitrospirota bacterium
ATATTATTGTAAACGCAAAAAAAACCGGCGGAATACTCGTGGAAATGAGGACCGGCATACGCAGGATAAACCTCATTGCCGCGGGTATCGGGATAAACGTAAACATGACCCCTGAGGCGCTTCCGGAAGACGTAAGGCCGTTGACCACCTCGTTAAAGGCAGAGTCCGGAAGGACCGTTGACAGGGCCGGGCTTTTCGCACGCATACTGGATAAACTGGAACAGTCCTATAAAATTCTTTTAAATGGTGATAAAAGGGCTTTAATTAATGAATGGCTTCGTTTAAACTTCACTATGGGCAAAAAAATACGTGTCAGGGCCCCTCACGGGACGATATCCGGCATTGCAGCGGGAATCAATGCCCGCGGCGAGCTCATGATAAGGCTTTCATCAGGAGAGGTTCGGACAGTAAGGGCGGGGGATGTAACGGTACTGAAGAACTGATGCCTGACCTGAAGAGACATGCTTTTACTTATCGACATAGGAAACACGGATATCACGACAGGCCTCTGTGAAGACAGGTCTGTTCAATATACATTGAGGCTCGGGACATACATCGTGGCCGGGGATATAGAGATGTTTTCAAGCGCCCTCGGTAACTTTATCCGCGAGCGCGGGATGCCGCGGCCCACGGGCGCTGCAATATGTTCGGTCGTCCCCCGGCTTACGCCTTTGCTCACAGGGGCGCTGCGGCGGAGCTTTGGTATCGAACCTCTGATCCTGACCCACCGGCTGAAGACCGGTTTGAGGTTTTCAGTTAAAAACATCAACGGCCTGGGGCCGGACAGGATCGCGGGTGCGGCAGCGGCCCGCCGGCTCTACATGGGCAATCTGGTCGTGGTGGACTTCGGCACAGCCACCACTTTCAATGTGGTTACGGAAGGCGGGGAATACCTCGGCGGAGCTATAATGCCGGGGCCGGGGTTGTCGGCCGATTCCCTTGCCGGCAGAACGGCAAGGCTGCCGCGCGTGGACCTGAACGCCCCTGTCAGGCTTCCCGGCAGGGACACCGCCGAAAACATCCGTGCCGGGGTGATTCTCGGACATGCCGGCGCTGTCGAAAGAATCATCCGCGAAATGGAAAAGGGGCTCAAGACGGGTCTGTCCCTCATAGTCACCGGCGGGTTCAGCGGGCTGATAACACCGCATATAAATATCAGCCCCCTCGACGTCAACCCGTTACTGACCCTCGAGGGATTAAGGTTGATTTATGAAATGAATTCGGGTTTTCTTGCAAAAAACGCCTCTGTACGGGAGGCGATAAATTCAGGAGGTTGATTTATGAAAGTCGAACGTATACTCTTTCCAACGGATTTCTCGGAAGGTTCCACCCATGCAATGCATTATGCCGTGGATCTTGCAAAACATTATAATGCAAAGCTCTATATCCTTCACGTTATTTATGACATTACAAAGGCGGCGGAGATATACATCCCCCACGTGTCCACCGACCTGCTTTACAAAGACCTGAACGAGTGGGCGCTGAAAGAGATAGACAGATACTGCGTGGAGGAGATAAAGGACGTTTCCAATGTGGAGAAAAAAGTTGTGACAGGCGTCCCTTATGAAGAGATAATCAAATTCGCCGAAGAGGAAAAGATCGACATGATCGTCATGGGGTCATACGGGAGGGTCGGCATCGAAAGATTTTTCTTCGGCAGCACAGCGGAAAAGGTGGTCAGGAGGGCGCCGTGCCCGGTAATGGCGGTAAGAGCGCTGGATCACGGGAAAAAATAAAAAAGTCGAGGCGCATGAAGGTATATCTCTCGGAGAATGCCTTTATGGGCCTCCTGCTGAGCAGCGCCGAGGTCTTCAAGAGGGAGTGCCTGGGATACCTCCTGGGTTACCGTCTCGATGACCGGTTCATAGTGGAATACGCCTTCGGCCTGCAGACAGCGAGGAGAAGGCGCAGGGGCGTTATATTCCACCGCAGGGACCAGAAAAAGATAGAGCCCATACTGTCGAATTTCGTGAAGCTCCAGATAGTGGGGGATTTCCATTCCCACACCCCCTACGGCAACACAAAAGGCATCCCCGTGCCGAGCGCGGAGGATATCAGGGAGATGGAGAAAGACAATCTCTACATCATAATAGCCATAAACGAACTGGAGAAGACCAAGCCCTGGAAAGAAAACAAGGACGGCAGCATTTCCGGGAGCATGGGGAACTTATTCTTTAAAATATCGGCATACTTTTACATAGACAGCATACATCAGAGGGCCCCCATCTACTGTCCGTTCCCTCCGGGCCTGAAAGTAGGGTAACATTCCGGACACATTGAGATTCAGGCACTGCATAGCCATATCCGTATTATTTCACCTGCTGCTGTTGTGGGTTATATGGACGGTGCCCTTCATGACGCGCGCCGCGGCACCGGTGTTTAATGTGGAGCTCGTGGAGCCTCCCGCGGTCCCGAAGCCCCCGGTCCCGCTGAGAAGAAAACCTGCTCTCAGGAGAAGGCCCCGCCGCCCTGTCATTGTAGAACGCAGCAGTCCCGCGGTCAGGAAAAGGTCCTCCATGCCCGGGGCCGTGCACGGCAGGGGCGCGGAACCGCCTCAAAAGGGCAAGGAAGACAGTGCCGCCGCCACGCCCGCGCCCACCGCGCCGCTGTCTTCACTGTTTGATAAAAAAACCATAGAAAAATTCGCCCTGAAGGGCCTGCCGCCGGGGAAGGGGCTTTCATTCGATACGTCCGAAATACAGTACCGCGGATACATGAGAACGCTGAAGCAACGGATAGAAGCCATCTGGAAGTATCCTGAAGAGGCCGCACGGCTGGGAATATCGGGCGACCTTTACATGGATTTCACGATAAAAAAGGACGGAACCATCGGAGAGATCGAGGTTGTAAGGACATCCGGCTACAGGGTGCTTGACGAAGCAGCGATAAAGGCGCTGAGAGATGCCTCGCCGTTCTGGCCCCTGCCCGCTAACTGGGAAAAGGACAGCCTGGAGGTAAGGGGGCATTTCATATACATCCTCGGCAGGACTTATGTTATGTAGGAATGTGCAATCAAAGGGGACGGACAGTTCATTGCAGAGCCGTATTTTTATAGCCATCATGTTGCATAAACGAGTTGCGGAGCCTGACGGGAATCAGGCTCTGCCTGAATCTGCCGCCTCGTTATAGGCGGGGTCAAACAGGCGGAGGTGCTTTATAATCTCAAATGCGGATATCTGTCCGGGCGAGGCGGCCCGGTCTATAAACCCGTAAGTCAGGAGTGAGCCTGTCATGGGATTGATGATCCGTGATATCAGGCCCGCCCTGCCCAGTGAAATCGTGACTATTCCGGCATCCCTGTTTTCTATTGTAAAATGGATCAGCTCGCCGAGGTCTTTATTGTCAGCGGCATGCACCGCGATCTTGACGATCTGGGCGCCGAGGTCTTTTCCCCTCCGCAGAAGCCCGGCCAGGATATCCCTCTCCGGTGTTTCACTGAAATTATGATAGGACGCCATCAGTATCCTGCCGTTTTCCCTGCATAATGCCGAAACCTTCTCTATCAGAGCGGTGGAGCTTAATTCGACATCGAGGACTTCGGCAAGTGGAAGAACCTCTTTGAATATCTGATACCTCCTGTCATCATCAATCTCCCGGAGGCCCCCCTCTTCCACGGACCTTATGGTTGCAACAAGCGGTTTGCCGTATTTCCGCTTTACCGATGCGAAGATATTGACGATGTCGGCAGTGAGTTCGGCATCGAGCATGTCCACGCGGATCTCTATTATGTCCACCTGCCTTACCGCCTCGGCCGGCATGTTGAAATCCGTGGAAACAGTGCCGACCACTACCGGCCGTTTACCAAGCTCTGTGTCGCCGATTTTCATCTCGCTCCCTGTTTATGCAACATCAAGGTAAATAATTCTAACAATCCGCCCGGACAGTGTCAATCATCGCGGCATCGCAGAAAAACCTTATGCTATCATAACCCTTGTGAAGATCATCGATATACATGCACACGGCGCGGGCGGCGCCGATACATCCGCCGCCTCGGCCGATCAGATACTGCGCATGGCTGAAATACACGGCGGCCGGGGGGTTTCGGAGATCATCCCTGCCGTGTTTCCATCACCGATCAGTACGATGCGTGAAAACATGGAGGCGATCAGGCAGGCGATCGAACAACAGGAGACCGGGAAACAGCAGGGCCGTTCTTCCCGCATAGCCGGCATACACCTTGAAGGCCCTTTCCTGAACCGTTCAAGATGCGGCGCACTTGACCCGCTGTCATTCCTTGAACCCGCTGAGTACACACTGAAACAACTCATTGAAGGATTCGAGGATATCGTGAAAATAATAACCATCGCCCCCGAGCTCGAAGGAGCGGCAAAGCTGATCAGGGCCGTATCCGCTATGGGGATCACTGTGAGCATGGGGCATTCGGATGCATCATACGCCGAGGCGGAGGCGGGCTTTCATGCGGGAGCGCGCGGGATCACGCACATCTTCAATGCAATGCGGGGGATTCATCACAGGGAGCCCGGGATTGCAGGGTTCGGGCTCATGCACCGGGATGTCTACATTGAAGTCATAGCAGACCCGTTCCATCTTGATCCGGTGGTGACAGAGTTTATATTTAAAGTAAAGGCTCCGGACAGGATCATCATCATCTCCGACGCAGTGAAAGAGACTCTCACAAAACCGGGAGGCGAAAGGATAACGTGCGAGAAAGACAGGCTCTCAGGCGGCTCCATGACCGTTGCGGAATCGACCGCGGCATTGATACGGAGGGGGCTGGATGAAGAGCTTGTCATGAGAGCAGTTTCCGAAAACCCTGAAAGATACCTTCGCCGCTGATGCCCCCCGGCAATGTATTCATGCACACGGCAGCTCGGGGTTGTTGACTATTGCCCCCCTGAAAAGTTAGGGTAAAGACCGTTGGTATTCCATTCCCGGACTGAAACCAGCGGGGGGTTGCCCTGATGTTGCTTAACCGGGCAGCGGGGTCTGCCGTAAAACTTCAGGCTTTCCCGCCCCGCCGGCGATAGTTTGATGCCGGTGCAAGGTTTAAGGTCTATCAATTACCGGAGGTTGTAGGACGATGAATAACATCCCTGATAAAATCACCCTTGAACTTGACAGGCCGTGCTATACCGGCTCTGTTCAGAAGCTCTATGATGTCCCGGGCCACCCCGCGTATCTGGTCAGCGAGACAACGGCAGGCGGCTCCGTCTTTGATGTCGGCGCCATTTTCGATATAGAAGGCAGCGATGTGGGAAGGGCGAGCTTCAGGCACCTCGTGTTTCAGGAGCTGCAGAACCCGGAGGCATGGAGCGCCCTTGCGGGGGAATTGTCCGGAGAGGGCGGTCTCCTCCGTAAAGATGACAGCGGGCTTGTGGAAAAGGCACTTTCAGGATTCACCCGGAACGGGGCCCCGACCCATCACGCCGGCATGATAGACCGTAACAGCGGGAGGGTTTACCGGAGGGGATTTCCCGCGGAGCCGAGCAATCTGACACTGATCAGGAAGTACAAGGTTGAAAAACCGGAACTCTGTAAGGTGCTGGGATGGCACTTCTATGATTACGAAAAATACCACCATATCGACGGCTATGTCATCCCGCTCGAATATATTGTCAGGCTCGGCATTACGAGCGGCTCGTCCGTGCTGAAAAAATACAATGCGCTCAGCGATGCGCACAAAAGAGAATATTTAAACGAGCTCGGCCTTGACAGGCCGCTTGCCCCCTGGAGCCGTTTTGACTATCCCGTTGTCGACCTGACCACGAAATACGAGCCCGAGGACAGGAATATAAGCCGCCAGGAGGCGGCGCTGATCTCCGGGGCGGACGGCGGCGCGTTTGCAGGGTCAATGGTTATGGCCGTGCTGGGCGCCTGCCTGCTGCAGCGCATATTTGCAGGGATGGGCCTGTTTCTGTGGGATATGAAATGGGAGATTGCCAGGGAAGGGGACAGCCTCGTCTTTGTGGACACCATTGACACCGATTCCGTACGGGTGACTTTCAATATCACCGGCGGCGACAGGATACATTTTGTCCACTTCAACAAGCAGTCAATGAGGGACTACTACAGGATTATGCATCCGGAGTGGTACAGTGCGGTCAACGAGGCGAAGAAAGCCGCTGCGAAAACCGGCAGGGCGTTTACCGGGATACTGTCCGAAGGCCAGAGGAAAGGGGAGTATCCCGCAACACCGGTGGTGGACGAACGGTTCCTGGATATACAGAAACAGAAATTCTCAATGATACAGTCTTTCATTCAGGGACGGACCCGGGACATCCGGGAAGAAGCCGGGAGAATCGCCCGGCTGGAGCTGGACTATTACCTCGCTGCCGGCAGGAAAGAGGAATATGAAGTGCTGAACTCGGCCCCACGGCAGTGTTTTGCTTCACCTTAATGTTGCAGGGAGCAACCGACCGGATAACTCACCCGGCCCCTCCTGGTCTAAGAGGGGGGATTACTCCTCCCCTTAACCTTAACGTTGCATAAACCGGCTGGAGAGCCCGCCGTAAAACCCTGTTTGAGGTTCAGGGGTTGTCGGTTCAGGGTTCAACGGTTATAAGGCGAAGGAATTGGAAGAATATGTCTTTGTTGCAGGAAGTAACCGATTGGATTACTCCTCCCCTTAGGTTAAGGGGAGGCCGGGATGGGTTACTAATATGCCGTTGCATGGCAACGGCGAAAAGTTGATTGACAGGCCGGGTTGATTTGTGATACAAGTATTCATACACACAGTGCAAACCTTAATGTGGCATAAAGCGGCAGGCGGCGAACGGAGGGGGCGGGAATCGCCGGCTGCCGGGTAACAGAGAGGGACAGGACATGGGCAGAAAAGATATCTTCGGGTTTGATTTATCAGAGATCAATAATATCAACGAGGAACTGGTTATTGAACTGATGGAGGAGATTTTAAATGAGGACAGGAGCATATGCAGGTGCCACCTCTGTATTGAAGACATATACGCGCTGTCACTGAACAATCTGCCCCCCCTGTACGTCCAGAGCACTTTTAAAGACACCTCTTCGCAGGATAATGATCTGACAAAAGTGCTCGACAGGGAAAAAGTGGAAAAGGCCGTCCGCGAGGCGACAGAGAAGGTCAACAGCAATCCCTATCATTAGCAGGCATCCGTTACTTTTCCAGGACCACGCATGCAACGCCGAATTCCTTTTCGTGGCTGAGCGATAAATGACAGTGCCTTATTTTTTCCTCCCTGAAGTATTCCCCGAGTCTCCTGCCGGGCCGGATAAAAGGCCTTCCCGCCTCATCATTTACCACTTCAATGTCCTTCATGCCTATATTGACCTTGGCGCCGACGGCCTTGATCAGGGCCTCTTTTGCAGCGAATCTTACAGCCGCGGAGGGATAAGGGTCGTTTTTTTCAGAACAGTAGGAGAGTTCATCCTGTGAAAGGAATTTTTCAAGAAATCTCCTGCCCCACCTCTCGGAAGCCCTCCTGATGCGGCTGACTTTTACTATATCTATGCCGATACCGTATATCATGCCCGTTTATGCTGCATATTTACCTTACAGTTGCATAACACCATCGCCCGCATGCCGGAGAGCCAGGCGGAAAAGCTTTATCTGCGATTCCTTGAGGAAATATTCAGCACGCATATTATCAAAGTAACCCCTCCCAGCCTCCCCTTAACCTAAGGGGAGGAGTAATCCAATCGGTTACTTCCTGCAACAAAGACATATTCTTCCAATTCCTTCGCCTTATAACCGTTGAACCCTGAACCGACAACCCCTGAACCTCAAACAGGGTTTTACGCCGGGCTCTCCCGCCGGTTTATGCAACGTTAAGGTATACAGTTGCACAAAACTATCGCCTCCCGGCCGGGACGCGTCAGCGTGAAGCCCCTGCCCCCTCGCGGATCAGCCTCTTCATCTCCCTTACGGCCTTCTGCATCCCGTCATAAACAGAGCGTGCAACGATGCTGTGGCCGATATACAGTCCCCTGAGGCCTTTTATGGCTGCAACCTTTTTCACATTTGTATAATTCAGCCCGTGGCCGGCATTGACGGCGAGTCCGAGGGCCAGCCCTTTCTTCACGGCCAGCCTCACCCTCCTGAGTTCTTCCGTCTGCTTCTTTCCCCTGGCGTTTGAATAAAGACCCGTATGTATCTCGACCATGGAGGCGCCGAGTTCTCTGGATATCTCAACATCGGAAACCGAGGGATTGATAAAGAGACTTACGGGGATGCCTTTACCCCCGATAGCCTCGATAGCCTTTTTAATCTTTCTCCGGTTCTTTTTCAGATCAAGGCCGCCTTCGGTGGTCAGCTCCGCCCTCTTTTCAGGCACGAGGGTTACCATGTCGGGTTTGACCTTCAATGCAATATTTATCATTTCATCCGTGGCGGCCATCTCAAGATTGACTTCCTTTGATATATTGCGTCTCACCGACCGGAGGTCCCTGTCATTTATGTGTCTCCTGTCCTCTCTGAGATGCACGGTGATACCGTCCGCTCCGCCCCTGAGCGCCAGATATGCCGCCTTTACAGGGTCAGGCTCCACATCCTTTCTCGCCTCCCTGACGGTTGCTACGTGATCAACATTCACTCCAAGAATCATAATAAAACCTCCCCCCTCTGATTTTTCTCTTCCCTGACTCACCTTACAGTCGCATTAAAACGCCGCCCGCGGGCAGGAGACTCTGCCGGTCTGTGCAACGCTAAGGGAAACATACAAACGTAATGCAATTAAAGCCGCTTTGTCAAGCACGGCAGCCGGAAAAGATTGACTTAGTGAACATAAATCTGTTAAGTTACTTTTTATTCAAAAACACATAAAGAAAACAGGGGATAGATATATGCCAAAGAAAACAACAGCCTGCAAGACTGAAAAAGATTCCGAATCCCGGGCCGGGAAATCATGCGGCACCTCAGGCACACAGAAGAAAAAGGCTGCTGCATCTTCAAAAAAGAAACCGGCACAGGCGAAGAAGACCACGGCAATGTCGCGCAGGGAAAAGATAATACAGAAAATCAAGCACGATCTGCTGGCGCAAAGGGACTCCCTGTTGCGGGAAGCGGAAGAAACCCTCAGCAGCCTTCCGTCGGAGCTTAATTTTCCGGACATGGGCGATCAGGCCACGGCAGAGACAGACAGGAACTTCATGCTGCGGCTGAGGGACAGGGAACGCATGCTCCTGAAAAAGATCGAAGAGGCGATTGAACGCATTGACACGCATAATTACGGCATATGTGAAGAATGCGGCAATGAAATCGGCATCAAACGGCTCGAGGCAAGGCCAGTCACAACTTACTGCATAGAGTGCAAGACCCGCCAGGAGGAGGAAGAAAGAATCGCCGAAGGCGGGGGGATATAAACAGCGCCCGCCTGCATGGTCCGGCGTGCAAACGAACCCGCCTGTCAGGATACAACCTCAGAGTTAAATCAATTCAGACATCAACCGCACCTGCCACCGTAGCTCAATCCGGCAGAGCAGGGCATTCGTAATGCCCAGGTTAGGGGTTCAACTCCCCTCGGTGGCTTTTCTTATTCAGCTTCAGCCTTCAAGTTCCTCAATCGCCTTTTCCATATCCCCGGGCAGGGGCGCGGACAGTTCCAGGACATCCCCTGTTACAGGATGGGCAAATCGCAGGAAACAGGCATGAAGCATCTGGCGGCTGAAATTTATGGTCTTCTGCCCGGCCTTCAGTGAGGTCTTCCTCCCATATGTCCTGTCCCCCAGCACAGGGTGTCCGATGGAGGTGAAATGGACCCTTATCTGGTGAGTCCTCCCGGTAATGATCCTGACCCTCGCCAGTGTCGCTGACTTCAGTCTTTTAATGACTTCAAACCGGGTGACCGCCTCTTTGCCGTTTCTGCTCCTTGTGGACATCCTCTTCCTGTCCGAGGCGGACCTGCCTATTGCAGCGATGATCTCGCCGCTCTCTTTCTTGAGGTTGCCGAAGAGGATGGCCAGATAATGTTTCTCCACTTCCCTCGCCCTGAATTGCCTGTTGAGTTCCAGGTAGGCTGCATCATTTTTTGCAACAACTATCAGTCCTGATGTATCCTTGTCAAGGCGGTGAACAACGCCGGGCCTTAAGGGCGCTCCTGTGGAGGCGAGCCTTCCGCATCTTGCAATCAGTGCATTCATAAGCGTTCCGCTGCTGTGGCCCGCAGCGGGGTATATAACCATGCCGGCCGCCTTGTTGACCGCAATGATATGCTCGTCTTCCCATATGACATTCAGGGGTATATCCTCCGGTACAAGCGAGAGCCCGGGTTCATCGGGGATGGTCATTTCTATCCTGTCGCCTTCCCTTACCCTGCAGCCGGGTTTGCAGGGATGGGAATTAACCGTAACAAGCCCCTGCCTGACAAGCCTCTGGACACGGGAACGGGAGATGCCGGTTTCAGAGGCAATGAATACATCGAGCCTCTCAGCATCTGTCTCCGCAAGACGGACGGTATAGACTGCCTTTTGCATAAAATATATTACTTGCATACCCGGATATAAAACAATGCCGGTAAGCAGAACCCCGCACCTTGAACCCCGAACCCGGGAAGTTATAGTATATTTAAAAATGTCCGACAACAATACACCCACGGAAAGACAACTTCACTTCATCCTCGCCACGCTCCTGACTTTCTGTGCATTCTTCCTGCTGTTTGTGCTGCGTTATGCCGATGACAACAGGCTTACAAGCTGGCAGTGGGCATTTGCACACGTCAACCCCGCGGGGTTCATTCCCCTTATGCTTGCCGGGATATTCATCGTGTACGCCCTGCTCCGGTTTCCATTCGCGGGGCGGAATCCGGCCCTGTTTCTCTTCATCTTTTCATTTGCGGCAAGCTCGGTCTTCTGGAGGTCGCCGGAGACCATAGTGGATGTATCGAGATACTTCACGCAGGCGAAACACCTCGAACTCTACGGGGTACGCTATTTCCTCTCGGAGTGGGGCAGGACGATCAATGCATGGACGGACCTGCCGCTCGTCCCTTTCCTGTACGGGATGATCTTCAGGGTCTTCGGAGAGACGAGGCTTTACATCCAGGTTTTCACCGGGCTGCTGTTTGCAGGCACAACTGTACTGACGTATTTGACCGGGCGGAGACTGTGGGATGAACCTACCGGTTTTTTTGCGGGATTAATGCTCACGGGTATCCCGTATATTTTTTCCCAGACACCCCTTATGCTTGTTGATGTGCCGACGATGTTTTTCCTGTCACTGTCGGTCTATGCCTTTATAAGGGCGCTGGATACGGGCGGGGGGTGGGTCCCTGTTTCTTCCGCGGCCGCAGCCTGCGCCGTGTTTTCAAAGTATTCAGCCTGGCTGATGCTGTCGGTCCTCGCAGTGGTGTTCCTTGTCTGTCCGGGGCGCAGGACAGGAGAGGCGGCACGGGACTGCATCGTCCGGGCTGTTATCGCGGCGCTGCTTGCCCTGCTGCTTGCCGGCATCCCGGCCCTGCTTAAATTCGATGTTATCCGCGGCCAGATCAGTTTCCTCAGGGAATACCAGATGCCCGGACTGAAGAGGTGGGGTGAAAGCTTTGCCTCCACTTTCCTGTACCAGGTGCATCCGTTTATCACGGTTGCGGCCCTGTATTCCGCATATGCGGCCGTTAAAAAGAGAGACCCGCGTTTTTTAATTGCAGGCTGGCTGGTTTTCCTCGTTGTCCTGTTTCAGATCAGGAGGTCGCGTTATGTGCTGGTGGTATTCCCCATGCTCACACTCATGGCCTCCTTCGGCCTGCAGGCGGTCAGGGACATGGAGCTGAGAAAGTACATTGTTTCATGTATTGTGGCCTCTTCGCTTGTCACGGCGATTTTTGCATACCTGCCGCTTCTGCGGGAAATGGCCCCTGTCAACCTGAAAAACGCCGGAAGGTTCCTGAATTCCACGGATGCGGAAAAGGCGGTTGTATTCACCATCCCCTCGGGAGATACTGTAATCAACCAGGCGGTCTCTGTCCCAGTGCTCGATCTTTTTACGGACAAGGAGGTTTATTACGATTATGAATCGGCGGCCGTTTCCCCGCCTCCTGAAAAAACAGAGAAATCACCCCTCAGGTTTACATGGGAGTACAGAAACCCGCTGTATTACTCCGCGGGCAATGATTCATCCGGAAAGAATGCGGCGATTGCGGTAATCTCAAACGGTCTCCCGGCCTCCATGCCCGCCAGCATAGAGAGACGAATAAAAGGCTACAGGAAAGCAGCGGTCTTCAGCGTCTCAACCGGCCTGTTCAGCTACAGGCCCGCGGTAACCATATACCTGCCCGGAGATTGACCTTGCAGTTGCATAAAACCATGGCCCCTTACCCCCGCCGGATATTCTCCCTAATGACATGACTTGCAGGATGACGAGCTGCAGGAGCTGCATCCCGAACCGGAAGAGGTGACGGGTTTCTCCACTCCGCTCATCCCGAAGAGAGAGAATTTCTTTGTGATATTTCCCGAACCGCACTTCGGGCAAGAGACATCCGGGTTCGCCCCGGAGACGAGCTTTTCAAAGTCCTCTGCGCAGTCATTGCATTTATATTCATATATAGGCATAACACTGACACCCCTTTATGCAACATTACATAATATAAAAAAGTAA
>WFVK01000121.1 GCA_015491705.1 Nitrospirota bacterium
AATTCTCCCGAAAATGTCGAAATCGTTGCAGCCAATGACCTGACTCCGCCGGAGGAACTTGCATATCTGGTGCGTTATGATTCCGTGCACGGGGGTGCTTCTTTCCCAGTTGAAGCCGGTCCGGATTACCTTCAGCTCGGATCGAATAGATTGACCATTCTGAGTGAAAGGGACCCTGCAGCCCTTCCATGGAAGTCCCTTGGCGTTGATATTGTGTTGGAGTGTACAGGGCTTTTCAGGAAACGGGAAGGCGCTGCAAAACACATAGCGGCCGGGGCCTCCGTGGTTATCATCAGCGCACCTTCCGAAAGTGCAGACCAGACCTTTGTAATGGGGGTAAACGAGAAGCTGTACAATCCCCGGGAACATCATGTTGTTTCAAATGCCTCGTGCACGACGAATTCCCTTGCCCCGGCGGTAAAGGTACTGAACGATGTCTTCGGGATCGAATATCTTATGGCCACAACCATTCATGCATATACTGCCAGCCAGGCAATAGTGGACCGTCCCGCACGCAAGAGGCGAAGGGGCCGCGCTGCGGCAACTTCCCTGATACCTACTTCAACCGGAGCGGCAAAGGCCACCGCCCTGGTTATCCCGGAACTGAAAGGCAAGATGGATGCCATTGCGGTGAGGGCGCCAATCCCGGATGGCGCAATAACAGACATAGTGGCACACCTGAAAAAGGATGTCTCTGTAGAGACGGTAAATGCCGCACTGAAAAATGCAGCCAATGGAGAGCTTAAGGGGATACTGGATTATAATGACGATGAGATCGTGTCAGCAGATATTATCAGTAATCCACACTCCGGAATAGTGGATGCCCCGTCTACCAGGGTGATTATGGACAGGGTCGCCAAGGTGCTGGTCTGGTACGACAATGAATACGGGTATTCAAGACGCTTACTTGAACTGGCGGCCTATATCGCGGGGAAGGATCAGTTGTAGATTGACTTAAAGGAGGAGCTGCCATGACGAAACTGGCCTTTTTTGATGTGGATGATAAGGAGCAAAACACCCTTTCACGGGCGTTTGGCAAAGAAGAGGCATATGCGTTGAGCTTTTACCGGAAATCCCTGGATATACAGACCGCCGATGGTGCAAAAAACGCCGAAGGGATAGGGATATTCATTCAATCCAGGATTACGCAGGAGGTGCTCGGCCTGTTGCCCCGGTTAAAGACGATTGCCACCATGTCCACCGGCTTTGACCATATTGACCTGAGTGCCTGTAAGGCCCGCAATATTACGGTATCCAATGTCCCCTCTTACGGCGACAATACAGTGGCAGAGTACGCCTTCGGTCTTATAATTGCCTTGGCCCGCAAATTGAAACCAACATTTGAACGGGTAGAGAGGGGTATCTTCAGCCGTGCAGGTCTCATGGGTACGGACATCAAGGGGAAGACCCTTGGTCTCGTCGGCACCGGCCGTATCGGCGCCCACATGGCAAGGCTTGGGTGGGCATTCGGGATGAAGGTCATTGCCTATGATCTGAGGCCGGATAAGGCTCTAAGCGAAAAATTCGGGGTGATATTTACGGGCCTTGATGATGTATTGCAGCAGGCCGACGTCATCAGCCTGCATGTGCCGTATCTGCCGTCCACTCATCACCTTATTAATGCGGAGAGACTGCGGCGGGTAAAACCCACGGCACTGCTTTTAAATACTTCACGGGGGAAGGTGGTTGATACCAAAGCGGTATCCACTGCCCTGCGTGAAGGACGGCTCGGTGGTGCGGCCCTGGATACCTTTGAGGGTGAAGATGTATGGATTGAAGAGGAATTTCTCAAACGCGATGAACTGGCTGCCATCCCGCTGAGGGAGGCCATGGAGAGTTTTTCCATCATGCGTTCGGAGCGTGCTATCCTTACGCCCCATAACGCATTTAATACAAGAGAGGCCATGGACCGCATCCTGATAACAACCGCTGAAAACCTCAAGGCATATTTCAACGGTAATCCACAAAATTTGATTACCTGAACCGTATGTCCCGGATATCGATACTGAAACATATAAAAGATATCTTAAGGATCATATATTCAAAAGAGACGGCGCATGAACTCTCAGCCAGCCTGAAAACCCTGATGGACGCATATGGAGAGAGTGATGTAATTGTTGAGAAAAGGAGAAAATACAATAACCATGTTGTGTTGAATGAAAAAGATGCCATCCTCATTACCTATCCCGATACGATATACTCGACCGATGAAAAACCCCTTTCGACCCTTCACCGTTTCTTAAGAAAACATGTAAAGGATGCCGTGACCGGTGTTCATATAGTATCCTTTTTCCCCAGCAGTTCAGACGGGGGATATGCGGTCATAAACTACAAGGAGGTGGACCCCCGTTTCGGGACATGGGAGCATATCCGGGAAATTGCGCAGGACTACCGTTTGATGATTGACCTGGTTATGAACCATGTATCAAGCAAATCGGCGTGGTTCAAGGGGTTCCTGGAGGGTGACAAGCGATACAGGGATTATTTTATCGTGAGTGACAATAAAATAGAAATGCCGGAGGTCTTCCGGCCCCGTGAAACCCCTTTGTTTACCGGATTCAATACTGCCATGGGTAAAAAGTATGTGTGGACCACCTTTAGTGCAGATCAGGTAGACCTCAACTATAAAAACCCTGAGGTTCTTCTGGAGATAGTTGATGTGTTCCTGTTTTACCTCTCGCAGGGGGCTGAAATTATACGTCTGGATGCCGTCGGTTATATATGGAAAGAAGCGCATACCAGATGCGTAAACCTGTCAAAAACACATCAAATTGTTAAACTCCTGCGAAGAATACTGGAGTACGTTGCACCCTACGCACTCATCCTGACAGAGGCTAACTTTCCGTATAAGGACAATATATCCTATTTTGGTGAAGGACACGAGGCAAATATGGTGTATCAGTTTTCCCTCCCCCCGCTTGTGCTGGATGCCTTTGCACGGCATGATACCGGACATATACAGGAAGAGACCAACAAAACCAGGCAGGACCTTCTCTTTTTTGACTTTCTTGCATCTCATGACGGCATAGGGCTGTCAGGAGCAAGGGGCATACTTGACGACAAAGAACTCTTAACCCTCGTAGAAATGGCAAAGGCACACGGCGGTTTGATATCATATGAGCTGAAAGACGGCACGGAAGTGCCATATGAGCTTAACATCAGCTATTTCGATGCCGTTAATGACCCCGGTCAGGCAAGTGATCCGCTTGCAGTCAAGAGGTTTATTGCATCGCAGGCTGTTATGCTCGCGCTGAAAGGGGTTCCCGGCATCTACATACACAGTTTATTAGGCTCCAGGAACTATTACAGGGGGGTAAGGGAGACGGGCATAAAGCGTATGATTAATCGTGAAAAGATACCTGTTGATGTTATCGACAGGACCCTGTCGGACGTTCGTTCACTCCGACACCAGGTCTTCAGCGGATATTTACACCTGCTTAATGTGCGAAAAAAAATATCCTCATTTCACCCAGCCGGTACCAGAGAGGTACTCAATATTGACAAGAGGTTACTGACCATTGTGAGACAGTACAGGGGCAAGGCGGTTCGGGTGGTGATAAACGTGAGTAAAGATATTATCTTCCTGCCTGAATATCAAGGGAATTTTGACCTGATCAGTTGCAAGGCGTTTGAAGGAAAAGTGCCCCCGTACGGTGTATTTTTTTTAACAACCAATATAAAGGATCCTTCAGAAACCGGCCCCTGCAATAAAGATATTCCTAACAGGTCCGTCAGTGGCTTGTTCGAAGAAAAGGAGATTGCCATATGAAACCTGATTCCCCCTTTTATGACCATACCCTGAAGGCGTTGAGTCAATCGGAGTTATTCGGCAGGCTTGATGAAGCCGTTATTCAGGAGATGCTGCTGTCATTTCAGCGGGAGACCTGGCCGAAAAAATCGATTGTAATGCACCCGGAGCAGACCATCCGGAGATTCTATGTCATTATTTC
>WFVK01000122.1 GCA_015491705.1 Nitrospirota bacterium
TCCTTGAGGAAATATTCAGCACGGCATGTTATAAAGTAACCCCTCCCGGCCTCCCCTTAACTTAAGGGGAGGAGTAATTTCTTTCGCCTTATAACCCTTGAACCCTGAACCAGCTAACCCCTGAACCTCAAACAGGGTTTTACGGCGGGCTCTCCAGCCGGTTTATGCAACGTTAAGGTTAAGAGAGCGAGAAGGGGGGGCAGACTTGATTATTGACCAATACATGCCGCGGGTCTGTTTCAATTGAGTTCCAAACTCCTCTCTGATCATTCCGCAATCATGGGAGGCGCGAAAATACCGGCAGTTTACTAATGAAAATGCACGGATGCCCCTTTGTGCGACATCAGGTTTCATGACCGAGGGGCAGTTGCACGTCCATCACCCTGCTGAAGCTCTTGCGGTGGATGGGACATGGACCGTGCGTCCTGATCATCTCCATGTGTTCCCTGGTGGAGTAACCCTTGTGCGCTCTGAAGTTATAGGCGGGATATTTTTCGTGGTAGTCAAGCATGATATCATCCCTGACGACCTTTGCGACCACGGATGCCGCTGCTATGGACGCGCTTGCGGACTCGCCCCTGATAATTGAATGCTGCCGAATATCAATATGCGGAAGCTCGACTGCGTCGATCAGCAGAATATCCGGCCGGATTCCGAGGTCTTCCACGGCACTCTGCATCGCCCGCTTCGTTGCCTGAAGTATATTAATCCTGTCTATCTCTTCCGCTGTCACTATGCCGACACCAACCGCCGCGGCATGACGGACGATATGCCAGAAGACCTCTTTGCGCTGTTTTTCGGCGATCTTTTTTGAATCACGGAGCCCTTCTATTACAATCCCGGAAGGAAGCACCACCGCGGCCGCAACCACAGGCCCTGCGAGGGGACCTCTTCCGGCCTCATCCAGCCCGGCGACTACGGGATGTGCCCGCCGTATTTCCTCGTCATGTGAAAAGAGACTATGCAGCGTTTTCCGCCGGGCTTTCCTGCGGCGCTCAGGCGACATTATCTATGGGTCATTTCCTGTTGAAGGTCTTTTCCTTTATCTTGGCGGCCTTGCCCTTCTTGTCGCGCAGGTAATAAAGCTTCGCCCTTCTTACAACCCCATGCTTGACCACCTTGATCTTCTCTATCAGGGGAGAGTGAAGCGGGAAGACCTTCTCAACTCCGATGCCGTAGGATATCTTGCGCACCATGAAGGTTTCACGTATACCGCCCCCCCTTCTTCCGATGACAACACCCGTAAATGTCTGTATCCTTTCCTTCTCTCCTTCCCTGATTTTCATGCTTACGCTGACAGTATCGCCGATGCGGAAGGGAGGGATTTCCTTTTTGTACCCTTCTTCTATGACCTTGATGGCATTCATTCTGCTCCTCCTGTATTATATAAGTGATCCGTGCTTTATAAAGGTTTTACGACGGGCTCTCCAGCCGGTTTATGCAACGTTAAGGTAAAATTATCTCCCGCCCCTTTATGCAATTATCAGGCATCTTCTTCAGGGGATTCCCTGATCTCCGACAGCAACTTCCTGTCCAGGTCCGTAAGCCTGGTCTTCTCAAGGAGGTCCGGCCTCGCCCGGAGCGTCTTTTTCAATGCCTGCTTCCTCCTCCACAGCCATATTTCCCTGTGATTGCCTGAAAGGAGCACCGCCGGCACCTGCAGGCCCCTGAATTCCCGGGGCCTTGTATAGTGGGGATAGTCAAGCAGGCCCCATGAAAAGGATTCATCCTCTGCCGACCTCTCGTCCCCGAGCGCACCCGGAATCAGCCTTGTAACCGCATCAATTATTACAAGAGCGGCAAGCTCACCGCCTGTTATCACGTAGTCTCCTATTGAGACCTCTTCATCCACAAGGGTTTTCACCCTTTCGTCAATGCCTTCATAGCGCCCGCATATAAAGACGAACCTCTGTGTTTCACGTGCGTATGTCTCTGCCGTTGACTGATTGAAGGGCCTGCCCTGCGGACTCAGCAGTATTATCTTTCTCGGCTCGCCGTCTTCCCTGAGAAAGTCCACGGCCCTGAATATGGGCTCCGGCTTGAACACCATGCCCGCCCCTCCCCCGTAGGGGTGATCATCCACCGACCTGTGCGGGTCTGACGTGAAATCCCTTATATTGCAGATACTGACCTCAAGCAGCCCTTTTCCCAGCGCCCTTTTCAGAATACCTTCATTCAGATAAGCATTAAATATATCAGGGAAGATGGTCAGGACATCACATTTCATCGGGGTCAACCTTAAGTTGCCTAAAACCACGGCCCGCGGGCCGGAGAGTCCGCCGGAAAAGCTCTATCCGCGATTCCTTGAGGAAATATTCCGCACCGCATATCATTAAAGTAATCCCCTCCCAACCCCTGAAGCTTAAAAGGGTCTTGCGGCAGGCTCTCCCGCCGGCTTATGCAATACTTAAGGTTAAATATCGGGGCTTGCCGGCCTATTCCAGGATCTCCAGGACACAACGCTTGCCGAGCTTTGTGCCCGCAGCGCTCAGGATGGTTCTCATCGCCCGCGCTGTCTTGCCCTGCTTGCCGATTACCTTTCCAAGGTCACTTGTAGCAACGCGTAATTCAAATACAGTGGTTCTCTCTCCGTCAACCTCCGTAACTGCAACTTCCTCCGGTTTGTCCACCAGAGACTTCGCCATTAGTTCGATTAGCTGTTTCATGTCCACCTCCATTTGAATACAGGCTTTTTACAGACCCGATATTTTCAAAAGTTTTCTCACGGCAGGAGTCGGCTGAGCTCCGTGACCAAGCCAGTAGCTGGCCCTCTCGGTGTCTATTTTTATCTCTGAAGGTTCTTTCAGCGGATCGTAAGTTCCGATAATCTCCAGAAAAGGACCGTCCCTCCGCTTCCTTGAGTCTGCCACAATCACCCTGTAAAAAGGTCTCTTTTTGGCGCCTTTCCTTGTCAGTCTTATCTTTACCAAAGCATTTCCTCCGTAGTCAATGGATATTAATAATACAGGATTCAGGATACAGTATGCAAGAGGCGGGCATATAAAATCAATTCATCACCCGTGTCTAAAATTTAAACTGCGGCATTCCGAACCCCTTGCCGCGTTTAAATTTTTTCAGCATTTTCTTCATCGCAAGGTGCTGCTTCACCAGCTTGTTGACATCAGCGACGGTGGTCCCGCTGCCTGCGGCGATTCTCTTTTTCCGGTTGCCGTTGAGTACAACATAATTCCTTCTTTCCTGTATGGTCATGGAGTTGATTATCGCCTCGACCTTGACAAACGCCTTGTCGTCTATGTTAATCCCCTTGAGCTGCCTGCCCATGCCGGGAATCATGCTCAGGATGTTCTCGAGGGGGCCCATCTTCTTGATCTGTTTTATCTGATTCTTGAGATCTTCATATGTAAACCTGTCTTTCCTGAGTCTCTCCCCCAGGCTTGCGGCGTCTTCGAGGTCCACTGCCTGCTGGGCCTTTTCCACAAGGCTTACCACATCGCCCATCCCCAGGATTCTTGAGGCCATCCTCTCCGGGTGAAAGGGCTCGAGGAAATCGATCTTTTCCCCTACACCGATAAATTTGACGGGTTTCCCGGTTACGGCCACGATCGACAGGGCCGCGCCGCCCCGTGCATCGCCGTCCATCTTTGTAAGAATGACCCCCTGAAGGTCGAGTCTCTCATTGAACGACTTTGCAATGTTTACGGCATCCTGTCCTGTCATTGCATCGGCGACAAGGAGGATTTCATGCGGCCGCGCCTCTGTCTTCAGGCCCTCAAGCTCCGCCATCAGCTCTTCGTCGATATGGAGCCTGCCCGCTGTGTCGAGTATTAAAATGTCCCTCCCCTCAAGGTTCGCCTTTTTCAGGGCTTCCGGGAAAATGCTCAGGGGATTATCGCCCGGACGGGTTGCATATACGGGCACATCTATCTGTGAGCCGAGGGACCTGAGCTGGTCAATGGCGGCCGGCCTGCCCGTATCCAGGGCCACAAGCATGGGCCTCCTGCCGTCTCTCCTGAAATTGTTGGCAAGTTTGGCCGCTGTTGTGGTCTTGCCCGAGCCGTGAAGGCCGACAAGCATGATGACCGTGGGCGGATTGGGGGCAAGGTTGATGCGGCTCTGCCCCCCTCCCATAAGGGCGGTGAGTTCATCGTTTACGATTTTTACGACCTGCTGGCCCGGGGTTATGCTCTCTATAACCTCTTTGCCTACGGCCCTTGCCCGGACCCTTTCGACAAAATCCTTGACAACCTTGAAGTTGACGTCGGCCTCCAGCAGGGCCATCCTCACCTCTTTGAGTGCGGCAACGACGTCCTCTTCCTTCAGGAGCCCGCGGCCCTTCAGCTTCCTGAAGATGCCGTCAAGTCTTTCCGACAGTGATTCAAACATATTCCGGTCTCCCGGCCGCAAAGGCTTGCGGCCGTATTGAAATTAAAAATTCTCTTCTATGTATTTCTCTGCGGATATGGCGGCGGTGGCCCCGTCACCTACGGCGGTGGCTATCTGTTTCAGGGGCTTTGCCCTTACATCCCCTGCCGCGAATATCCCCGGCGCTGAGGTGGCCAGATTCTCATCGGTGACAATGTAGTTGTTTTCGTCAAGGTCCACGAGTTCCCTCAGAAAGGCCGTGTTCGGGTTGTAGCCTATGTAAACAAAGACCCCCTTGACATCAAGCACAGACCTTGCGCCTGTCTTCACATTCTTTATATGCAGGGCATTGACGCCGCTGTCATCCCCTTCTATCTTCTCCGGAACAGAGTCCCATACAAAGGTTATCTTCGGGTTTGCAGCAGCCCTTTCATGGGCCACCTTTGCAGCCCTGAGCCTGTCTCTCCTGTGCACTATGTAAACCGTATCCGCAAACCGGGTCAGGAAGAGCCCTTCTTCCACCGCTGCATTGCCGCCGCCTATAACGGCGAGCTTGCTGTCCCTGAAAAAGGCCCCGTCGCATGTGGCGCAGTATGAAACCCCCCTGCCCCTGTATTTCTCCTCTCCCTCGATCTTCAGGGGTTTCGGGTTTGAACCCGTGGCAAGTATAACGGCCCTGGTCTCATATTGCCTGCCGTCCTCAAGGGCTATCTTTTTGATCCTGTTATCCGCCGATACCTTTATCACAGAGCCCTGTACTATCTCAAGACCGAATTTCACCGCCTGTTTTTCCATCTTCTGCGAGAGTTCGGCCCCGGAGATGCCTTCCTCGAATCCCGGATAGTTCTCGATCCACTCGGTGGTCATGACCTGCCCGCCGGGGAATGCCTTTTCAATAAGCAGGCTCCCGAGTCTCGCCCTTGAAGTATAAAGCCCTGCTGTCAGGCCAGCAGGGCCGCCGCCGATGATTACAACATCATACATGAATTACCAGTAATCTCCTCACCTTAGATCCGTCTGCCTTGCAGGGGCATTAAAATACCGCCGGCGGGCGTGAGAGCCTGCCGGAAGACGCGACACCTTAAGGAAATATTCCGCACGGCATATTTAAAGTAACCACTCCCGGCCTCCCCTTAAACTAAGGGAAAAATATATCTTCCCCTCTTAGGTTAAGAGGGGCAGGGGGAGTTATCCGAACAATCTGTCATTAAAACCCTTTCTGTTCCTTATCGAAACACACCCCTTAATCCCCTCTCAAGAGGGGAAGGTCCCCGACATCCTTCGGACCGACATATGAAGAAAGGAACTATATCTTCTGCTCAGGGCTGAACTATTACAA
>WFVK01000123.1 GCA_015491705.1 Nitrospirota bacterium
CTCCGCTGCCCGTTTATGCAACATTAGGGTTTACGCAAAATTCAGGGACAAGACCTGCAAAGGTTACAGTTTAAAGTAACCTGCTGTTTTTTTCAACAGCGGTATGGATCCATTCCCCTGGTACGGGCATAACTGCAGATATTGTTTGCTGCAAATGGCGTTCACCCGGCATTCCGTTTCAGAAGCTTCATTATTGCGTAGTTGTCGTCGGCATATACATACTTTAATCTCTCCCTCGCGCCCAGCCACCGGAAAGCGGCAAGGAGCCTCCTCTCCTTCTCAACCCAGCGGCCCTCCGCGGAATTCCTTTTGATTAATACATAGGTCGCATTGTTTTTCCCGAGCTCCTTAAGCCAGGCCTTGTATGTGTCCGCCCTGATGTAGATTATCCTGTTTGAAAAACTCCCGTTCCACAGCGGCCTGAGAAACAGGGGGTCAAAGGTATACGCGAGGGTGTCCCCCTCCTTCACATTGCTGTTTATCCACGTCCAGTATCCGTATTCCTCCCGGGCGTGCACGTCGATGTTAAAGGGCGCAAGCCTGGCGAGTGTGCGCTCACCCGCGGGCAGGCGGATGAATTCCCGGATCTTTTCAGGCATTATGCAGGGCGAGTTTGCCGTAAGAAAGGTGTAGCACACAAGCAGCAGCGCGGTTGTCTTCAGGATTTTTTCCCTTTTGCTGAAGTAATCAAGCGTCAGGCCGAAAGACAGGGGGCCGAGCGCAACGATGTAGATGACATATCGCGTATACCAGTTCCTCGGATAAATGACAAACGTGAATATGAGGATGGCGCTTACGAACAGGAAGGGGTATTTCTCCCTTTTTACGGCGTGTAAAAGGGCAAAGGCCGCAGCCGGCAGGAACAGGATGAACCACATGGGCCCGAATCCGCTTAACCGCGAATCATAAAGATAATAGTCCACCCTTTCCAGCCATACGTAAAACAGCCTCCCAAGGGGCCTCAGCCCTGTAATGACCTCAGGGGCCGGGTCTATTATCCCCTTGAACAGGCCCTTGAATATTGTGACATTCGAGACGGAGATGTCCGTGGTATACAGCGGGTTGTTGTAGACCACCCAGTTTTTTATATACCAGTAGCCCCCCCACAAAAGGGCGGGCAGGATAAACATGACCACGTAGGGCATCAGCGCCTTTTTTGCAAAATACAGGGGGCGCAGGGGCCTGCCATGCTGTTGAACGTGTTTTACGGCCTCCTGAATGATGATGGCGATCGACAGTACGGCGACAAACAGGGGACCCGAGCCCTTTGTGCCGAGCAGTATGCCGGCCGCCGTTCCCGAGAGGATGACCGGTGTCCTGTCCGCCCTGCCGGCATATTGAGGCATCCCGTACATCAGAAAGTTTATCGCGGCGAGAAAGAGAACGGCAACGGCGACATCCACGTAATTGGAGACGCTCAGCAGGAGTATCACCGGCGTGAAAAAGAAGAGCAGGGCAGCCCAGGCTGCGTGATTCTCCCGCATCCCGAGTTTTACCGCCATACTGTAGACTGTGAGCATGCCCGTGAGGGTGAAGACCAGGGGGCTTAAATCAACGAGGGTTGAGCTCTTCAGGAATATGACATTCCAGACAAAGAAAAGCTCCATGTTCTGGGGCAGGACCTTGACGACAATATCAATAAACGAATAAGCGGGATTCACCTGTATGGCGCCGTTTTGCAATGTATAACCCACAGATGGAAGATGTACCCAGAGCGAGTCCCATGTATACGACGGGAAGAGGTACCCCATGAAGACCATCCAGCATAGCATGATGAAAAAGAGACCGAATACGCACAGCAATGCCCTGTCGCCGGTGATTATTCTAAGTCCCCGCAATGCCTCATCCCCTGTCCCGGCAAGCGCGGATTTCAGCAGCCCGCCGACGCTGTCCTCGCCGGCAGGGGCCCCTGCACGCGGCCGCAGGGCAGCGGCAAGCACCCCTGATGATATGAGGACATTAAGCACGAAGAGCGGGCCTGCAAAGAGCTGCCGGGCCGCTGCGCCGAGCACCAGCTCTGTGGCGATTATCTGGGCAAGGCCGGCTATAAAGGCGCCTGTCACCCTGTCGGCAAAGGACAGGCGGTCCCGTTTTCTGAAGAGGAGGAGATACCACGAGGAAAACAGGAGGAGATTTACCGTCAGATATACTGCTGTGTTTAAGAGAGTTGTCTCCATATCAATCATTTACCGAAAAACCTGTAATAGGGCCTCCAGTAGAGCCTCTTTGCCGCCCGTGACAGGGCGACCGCCCCGCGCTGCAGGGAATCAAACAGTGAATACATCGTGGGCACCACCACCAGGGTGAGGAAGGTGGCCGTCATAAGGCCGAATATAACCACTATGGCCATGGAGCGCCACCAGTAACTCGACTCGCTCACCCAGGATATCTCCCACATCCTGAAATCAAAAGACACCCCTGTGACCATCGGAATCAGCCCCAGTATTGTCGTAACCGCGGTAAGCAGCACAGGGCGCAGGCGGGTGGCCCCCCCCGCCACTACGGCGTCTTCCATATCCATGCCGCGCTGCCTGAGCTTGTTGATGTAGTCCACAAGCACTATGCCGTTGTTTACCACCACGCCGGCAAGGGATATCACCCCCACCCCGGTCATGATGATTCCAAAGGGCGAGCGGATCACCATCAGGCCGAGGAAGGCGCCGCCGAGGGAGAGTATCACGGAAGTCATGATAATAAACGGCTGCGTCACGGAATTAAACATGGTGACGAGGATGAGGAATATCAGGAACAGGGCGACCACAAACGCCTTTGACAGAAAATCCTCCGACTCCTGCTGGAACTCGAACTGACCGGTGAACTTGATATTGTATCCCGGAGGAAGCGCGAAATCCCTGAGCAGCTCCTCTGCCTGAGCGCGGGCCACCGGGCCCGGAATCTTTGTCTCATCCACATTGGCCCTTACCGTAACCACACGCTTGTGGTTGATCCTCACGATATTGCCCAGGCTGCCGGTGTAATCGATCCGGGCGATGGTGGTGAGGGGCACAAGCCTGCCGTCGGGCGCAGGTATCATCAGTTCCCTCAGGACGTCAGTGGTCCTGCGGTCCGCGTCGGAAAGCTGCACGGTTATGTCATAGTCCTCATCCTTTTCCCTGTATGTTGATATGCCGAGGCCGTTGTAGCCCGTCTTAAGGGCGAATCCCACTGCGTCGGTGGTGAGGCCGAAAAGAGCGGCCCTCTTGCGGTCTATCCTTATCCTCACGGAAGGCGTGCCTTCGACATAATCATCCCTGATATCCTCCACATAGGGCACCTGCTGGATGATCCTGCGGACCTCGGCGGCCAGGCTGCCGAGCATGGTGAAGTCACTGCCGGATATCTCTATATTTATGGGCGCGCCCGTTGGAGGCCCCTCCGCGGCCTCGGCAACGGTCACCTTGCCGCCGGGAACGTCTTTGACGCGCTCCCTCACCTGTTCCACGGTCAGGGAAGAAGGTATGCGCCGGTCCTTGAGGTCGATAAACTGTATCCCCACATAGTTAGGGGTGGTCTGCTCAAAGGACATACCCGCCGAGGGAAAGGCCACGGACCTTGCATAGACATACTCTATGTTGTCAAGGTCGCTCGGCCCGAGGTATTCCTCCCCGCCGAGTTTCTTGTGGCTTTTCATGGTGTAGGACCTCCTGTAATCCTCTGCATTCACTCCCTGGACACCGTTGATGCGCATCTCCACCTGTTTGACCACACGGTCGCTGTAGTCAAGGTCAGCGCCCTCGGGCATGTCGATGTTTACATACATGGACTTCGGCTCTATGTGCGGGAGGAATTCCACGGGCTTCTCAATCCCCACACTCAGGAGCCAGCCCTGGTAGAGGAATATCATTATCGCAAAGGAAATCAGCAGGACCGGGAGGCGGTGCCTGAGCGCGGCCCTGAGGAACCTCGAGTACAGGCTCAGCACCGGTCCTTTTATCTTAATGGGCCTTTCCCCTGCTGCCACGGCCTCATCCGCGCTGAGCTGCTGTTCCGGCGGCCTCCTGGTTTTCATGAAAAAGGCTGCAAGAGCGGGGTTTATCACCATTGCAACGAACAGGCTGGAGGAGAGTGTGACAATAAGCGTAAGGGGCAGGTAGCCCATGAACTCGCCCATTATCCCGGGCCAGAACAGCATGGGCGAGAATGCGGCAAGCGTGGTCAGTGTGGAGCCGATCACAGGATATGCCACCTCCGAGGTGGCGCGCATGGCCGCCTGTATCCGCGGCACGCCCTGCTCCATGTACCGGTAGATGTTTTCCACAATGACAATCGCGTTATCCACCAGCATCCCCAGGGCGAGGGTCAGGCTGAACAGCACCACCATGTTGAGCGTGATATCCAGCGCCGAAAGCACGATAAAGGACAGAAACATTGAAAACGGGATGGACAGGCTGACAAGCACCGCGTTCCTTACGCCCAGGGCAAAGAGTATCACCACGACCACCAGTATGAGCCCGGAGAGAATGTTGTTCTCAAGGTCGGCGACCATCTGCCGTATATCCCTGGCCTTGTCCATGACCTTGGTGATCTGCGTGCCCGCAGGCCAGCCCGGTTTAAGCCGCTGAAGTATTTCGTCAACCCTTTCACTTATCCGGATTATATTTTCCCCCGCCCGCTTCTTTACCGCTATGTTTACGGCTTCCCGGCCGTTCAGGCGCGAGCGGTCCGCCTGGTCCTTGAAACCGTCAACCACGCGCGCCACGTCCTTCAGATAAACCGGTTGTCCATTGTGCATGCCCACAACAAGGCCGTAAATCTCGGCAGGGGACCTGAACTCCCCCGGCACCCTGATCTGGAAGCGGCCGTCGCCCAGCCGTATGGCCCCTCCAGATATGTTCCGGTTCTCGCCGGAGACCACCCTCTGAAACGCGGTAATGGGTATGTTGTAAAAGGCGAGCTTTTCAGGGATTATCTCTATGCGGATCTCGCGCTCAAGCGCGCCGGCCACTGTAACATCCAGTACACCCGGTATGCCCTCTATCTCGTCTTCTATCTCGTCCGCTATCTTCTTCAGGCAGGGGTTGCCGCAGGTGCCGCTGAGAGAAAAGACCTCTATCGGCATCTCCGAAAAGTTCACCTCAAAGACCGAGGGGTCATCCTCAAGGTCGGCGGGCAGGTCGTTCTTTGCCTCGTCCACCTTGTTGCGCACCTTCTGGATTGCATCATCTATATCAGTGCCTGTGAGGAACTCTATGCTTATCGAGGACTCGCCTTCGGAGCTCACCGAGTGTATCTTCTTGACGCCGGCGAGTCCCTTCAGCTTTTTTTCAATGGGGATGGTGACGGAGGTCTCGATGTCAGTGGAGGAGACCCCTTTGTAGACCGTTGATACAAAGACATAAGGAATGGTTATGTCCGGGTCGCTCTCCCTGGGGAGGGTTATGTAACTGTATGCGCCGAAGACCAGGATTATCACGGCCAGCACCATCACGCTTATGCGCTGGCGTACCGCGGTGTCGGAGAGTATCATTTGAGGAGTTCCTCCGGGTCGGTGACCGTACGGACTATGTTTATCCGGCGGCCCTCGTTCACGCTCCGCTGGCCCACCACTATCACGCGGTCCCCGGGTTCAACGCCCTTTGTGATCTGCATTCTCCAGCCGTCGAGTATACCGGTCTCAACGGTCCTGGCCCGTGCCTTTCCGTCCTCCGCCACATAGACAAACTGCTTGTCTTTCCGTGATATGATCGCATACAGGGGGACGGATACCGCGTCGGGCACCTCTTTCTTCACAATGTTCACCCTTGCAAACATGCCCGGCAGTATATCGCGGCCCGGGTTGTCCACCTCTATCTCAAGCCTGTAGACATGCGCAAAGGATTCGGTGTCTTTTGACAGGAAGTGTTTCCTGCCCCTTACCCTCCTTCCGCCCAGTGAGTCTATGGTCAGCTCAAAGTATTCCAGCCTTCCCACCGCGTCCACATCAGACTCGGGTATGCCTGCGACCACCTTGATGCGGTCTATCTCAAGTATCATGGCCACTGTATCGCCGGTGTTCATGTAGAGTCCCTTTTCCGCGTCAAGACGGTTTACGATACCGGAGACAGGGGACCTGATGCTGCATCTCCGGAGCCTGAGCTCGGCATTTTTCATGGAGGCCAGGAGGGCCTCAACCCCTGCAGTGTCGCTGTCAAGCCGTTGCCTCGTTATCAAACCCTCGCTGTAGAGGCTTTTTGTGCGTGCGAGGGTCTTCCGTGCAAGTTCGTATTCCGCCCGGATTCTTTCAAGCTCGTTCTCGTAATCGCGTGCATCAATGCGTGCGAGGATGTCGCCTTTTTCCACATAATCCCCTTCCTCTGCGGAAACCTCCACTATCCTGCCCGGCACCTCTGCGGCCAGCCTGAGTTCAACCCACGGCTCCACCTGAGCCGGGAGGTCGAGGCGGTCGCGTACGGGCACGGGCCTGACGTCAAGCACCACCACGTTCACCGGCGGGCGGGCCTTGTGAAGGGCGGCGAGTTTCTCCGCCCTGAGGCGCTCGCGCTCGCCCCTGATGCGGCCGAACAACACTGCTATGAGGATTATGAGCAGGACAAGGAACAGGACGGGCAGCGAGCCCCACACGCGCCTGCTCAGGTTATTACCGGAATTCTCCGTCTCCATAAGTCTGTCTCCTTATTTTTTGTTTTTCCCCTGAAAACCCTTTGTATCTTACCACAAAACAGGAGGTTATAAACCTTAATATTGCATAAACCGGCGGGACATCGGTTTGAGACGTATAAAAAATATTTTAGAACATATAAACAAATGCAATAGTTCTTGACATTCATATGTGCTTATGTGAAT
>WFVK01000124.1 GCA_015491705.1 Nitrospirota bacterium
GTTTAAAGTAACAAGAGAACGGATACGGCAACTCGAGGGAAAGGCGCTGAGGAAATTAAGGCACCCGGCGAAAAGCCGGCCGCTGAGACTTTTCCTGAAAAAAACCAGTTGAACCGCCGCGGCCCGTATCCGGACGGACTATTTTACCCATGGATGTAATCACCACTCATCTGAACGCCGACTTCGACGCCCTTGCCTCCATGGCGGCGGCGAAGAAATTCTATCCTGATGCAATTCCCGTATTCCCCGGCTCCCAGGAAAAAAGCGTGCGTGATTTCCTGTCCTCATCGCACACGGGACCGGATTTCAAAAGACTCAGGGATATTGATATTGCAAAGATCAGGAGGTTGATACTCGTCGATGTCAAGACCCCCGAGAGGATAGGAAGATTCTCCGAACTGCTGGGCAGAAAAGACCTGGTGATTCATATATATGACCACCATCCGTTTTCCCCGGATGATATAAGGGGGCAGAAAGAGGTTATAGAGACCGTAGGTGCCACTGCGACAATCTTCACGGAACTGCTGCAAAAATACAGGATCAGGATATCCCCTGCTGAGGCCACGCTGCTTATGCTCGGAATCTATGAAGAAACAGGCTCCCTCCTCTTTTCAACGACCACGGTGAGGGATATATCGGCAGCCGCCTATCTCCTTACAAAGGGGGCCAATCTGAATATAGTATCCGGCTTTATCAGGAGAGAGCCCGGGCCCGAGGAAATCGACCTGCTCAACGAGCTGCTCCATTCCGCAAGGGACTATGTAATCCATGACGCAAGGATAAAAATCGCCGCCGCATCCAGGGACGCTTATATAGGAGACATCGCCTTTCTGGCCCATAAAATGCGGGATATGGTGGATGCCGACGCCGTCTTCCTCCTTGTGATGATGGGTGACAGGATTCAGGTAATAGCAAGGAGCCATATCCCGGAGATCGATGTCTCTGCGGTACTGCACGCCTTCGGTGGAGGCGGCCATCCCCGGGCATCGTCGGCGGTCGTCAGGGACCTGTCACTGGAAGAGACGGAAAACAGGATAGTAAGTATTCTGAAACAAACGATACAGCCCACAAAAACAGCAAAAGACATAATGACAAGCCCTGTAAAATGCATCCAGTGGAACAGCACGCTGAAGACGGCGGAGAAAACCATGACACAATTCGGGGTGAACGTCCTCCCGGTACTCAGAAAAAACATCTATTACGGACTGATATCACGGGAAGCTGTTGAAAAGGCGCTGTTTCACGGTTTCGGCAGAAGCAAGGTAATGGAATTCTGCACAACCGATGCCCTGACGGTATCACCATCAACCTCCATCAAGGTGATCGAGTCGCTGATGATCGAACAGAACCAGAGATTCATGCCCGTCATTGAAGACAACCGTATAACAGGCGCTATAACAAGGACAGACATTTTGCGGTCTCTCTATGAAAGCCTCTTAAGAAAAGAACGTATCAGCGCACATGAAAAAACAGCGGGGAAGCCCTCGATAGGGAAAAATCTTTCATCGGTCATGAAATCGCGCTTCCCCCCAGAAGTCTTCAACCTGCTCAGACTGGCCGGAGAGGTTGCAGGCGAGCTCGGCTTTTCAGCATATATTGTCGGCGGCTGTGTAAGGGACCTTCTCAGGGGTGAAGCCAACCTCGATATCGATATTGTCATCGAAGGCGACGGGATAGCCTTTGCGCATGCACTCGGCAGAAGACTCAATGTGAAGGTCAAAAGCCACAAGCGGTTCGGCACCGCGGTCGTTATCACGGACTTTCTTAAATTCGACGTGGCCACTGCAAGGACCGAGTATTACGAATCTCCCGCGGCCCTGCCCCATGTGGAGATGTCCTCCATAAAAAAAGACCTCTACAGGAGGGACTTCACAATAAACACAATGGCGGTGAAGTTGAATCCCGACCGGTTCGGACAACTTATCGATTTCTTCGGCGGGCAGAGGGACATCAAGGAAAAGACCATAAGAATCCTTCACAATCTCAGTTTTATAGAGGACCCCACGAGGGCATTCAGGGCCATAAGGTTCTCGGAGCGGTTCGGCTTTAAAATAAGCAAGCACACTGTCAACCTGATAAAGACCGCCGTGCGCATTAACCTGTTTGACAGACTCGCGGGGACAAGGATGTATGATGAACTTAATCTCCTGTTCATCGAGGCTGAACCTTTAAGGGTGATAAGGAGACTGGCGGAGTTCGACCTCCTGAGATTCATTCATCCCCGTCTGAAAATCACCAAAACCCTTGAAGAGACCTTTGAAGCCATTCAGGAGACATTTGCATGGTTCAAGCTCCTCTTCTTTGAAGAAGAGATCAACAAGTCTCATCTGTTTCTCATGGCCCTTCTCAATGAGCTGACGCCGCGGGAGAGGACCGAGGCCTTACAGAGACTCCAGGTGCCGCAGAGGGCAAGCAGGGAGATACTCGACGGTATCGAGGACTCGCAGACCGCACTTGCAAAACTGCAGAATGCCTCATCAAAGGATATTTACTACACCCTCCGGCCGCTGAATCTCCAGAGCATCCTCTTTACAATGGCAAGGGCCAGGGATAAAGAACGCAAGAAGGCGATATCGCTTTATTTAACCATACTGAGAAATATCAGACCGGAGCTTACAGGAAGAGACCTGCAGTCAATGGGATACAGGCCCGGCCCCGTCTTCAGGGAAATACTAACGGCGATTCTTGAGGCAAGGCTTGAGAGAAAGATAAAGACCCGCGAAGAAGAAATGGATTTTGTAAGGAAAAACTTTCCCCTTCCACAACCCGTCAATCCGTAAAACCCGAACCTTCCTGCCTACAATATCCTCACCCCTGAGTAGTAGCAGCAGTGGGCGCTTTCAAGGTCATTAATAAAAGACCTCTCCTTGCCGTCTGCAAACAGAATCCTTACAAAACAGAATCCGCCGGACAGATGTGAATGTTTCTCTTCGATGACTTCCCCGACACCCCATGCAGAGTACCTGAGATGATTCACCCTGTCACCGACCTTCAGATACAGCCTCTTTCTCATATCCATATTATAACTTAACCTTGCACTTGCGCAAAATACCGCCTGCCCGCCGCCCGGATTTCAGCGCCGGATGGAGAGCCGGGAGAGGCTTCCTATTGTAAATATCATCACTATTATGTTATAAATGAATTCAGACAGACACGGATCCCGGAACACTAAACATCTAAAGGAGAATTTAAATGAAAAAAATCCTCACCCTCATTTCCTTCTTGTTAACCACGGTCGCATTATTTGCCGGATGCAGCCAGAGCAATCAGGCGGAAGGTCCTGTTGTTGCAAAAATCGGCAAAGAGGCCATTACAGAAGAGGAATTTCTCCGGCAACTCGACCGCGTGCCTGAATGGGCGAGGTCTCAGTTCAGGGGGATGGAAGGCAAGGAAAAGTTTCTTGATGAACTGATCAAAAGAGACCTGATTTACCAGGATGCAAAAAGAATGAGGCTTGACAAAGACAAAGAATATATTGACAAAATCAGGGAATTTGAAAAAATGAGCCTTGTATCGCTGATTCTGAAAAAAGAGGTTGAAGACAAGGCAAAGGTAAGCGATGCGGAGATTAAGGAATTCTTTGAGCAGAACAAGGATAAATTCACAATAGGCACAAAAATAAGGGCAAGCCATATCCTTGTCGGGACTGAAAAAGAGGCTAACGACATCCTTAAAAGACTCAACAAAGGCGAGAGTTTCGCCAAGCTTGCCAAGGCCTTTTCCAAGGACAAAGGCTCTGCCCAGAAAGGCGGTGACCTCGGATACTTCGGGCGTGGAAAGATGGTTCCCGAATTCGAGCGCGCGGCGCTCGCCCTGAAACCCGGGGAAGTGAGCAAGCCCGTAAAGACGCGTTTCGGCTATCATATCATAAAAGTGACCGGCATTAAAAAAGGAAAACTGGCCAGCTTTGAGCAGTCAAAAGAAGCCATAAGGAGACAACTGGTCACACAGAAGCGCAAGGCGCTTTTTAATTCATACGTGGAAAAGTTAAAGGAAAAGACTGAAATCACCAAGAATAAAAATATACTCGCATCCATCAGGCTCCCATGGGA
>WFVK01000125.1 GCA_015491705.1 Nitrospirota bacterium
GTCTGAAACAGGCGCTTCCCCCGCGCTATTCCGCCTCCGGGATTTTTACCTCGATCTTTCCCTTCAGCCCGTCCGCGAATCTTTCAGCGTCTTTCCCGGTCCCGACTATGGAGTTGTAGTGCATGGGGATCGCAAGCGAGGGCTTTATGTCAAGCGCCGCCCTGACCGCCTCATCAGCGGTCATTACATAGGTGCCGGAGACCGGCAAAAGCGCAATGTCGGCCCTGAAGGTCTTCATCTCCGGTATGTGGTCGGTGTCTCCCGCGAGATAGATTCTCCGGCCTTTTACTGTAAAGATATATCCGACCCAGTTCCTGTCCCTTGTATGAAACTGCTTGTTGGTATTGTAGGCAGGCACGGCCTCTATGTCGATACCCTTTACAGTGAGCCTGTCCCCCGGTTTAACGGTTCTGATGTTTCCCGGCAGTTTGCCCGCGCAGTCCGGGGTTGCCACTATCACGGTGTCGGGACCCAGGATTTTTTCCACATCTTCCGGGGAACAGTGGTCATAGTGGTCATGCGTTATAAGGATTATGTCGGCACGGGCGGCCTTGCGTATCCTGAAAGGATCCGTGAAAATAACCCGTTCGCCTTCGATCCTGAATGTATCATGTCCCAGCCAGTGTATGTATTCCGGCATTTTTCCATCCTCCCTTCCACCTGCATAGACATAACAGGTCATTGTTAAAGATACTAACAGCAGAAGAAAAAAAGAGAGCTTAACCTTTGTATTCACGTATATCACCCGTTGTTTATCTTACCTTCCGGCGGCATAAAAATACCGCCGTCCTTTTATGACGCCTACTCCCACTCGATAGTGCCCGGCGGCTTTGAGCTTATATCGTATACAACCCTGTTTACACCCTTGACCTCGTTAATTATCCTGTTGGAGATAAGGCCGAGCACGCCGTACGGGAGCTTTGCCCAGTCTGCGGTCATCCCGTCAACGCTGGTTACGGCCCTTACCGCAATGACGTTCTCATAGGTCCTCTCATCGCCCATCACGCCGACGGTCTTTATGGGCAGCAGGACGGCAAATGCCTGCCATATCTCATTATAAAGGCCCGCCTGCCTGATCTCCTCAAGGACTATGGCATCGGCCTTCCGGAGTATATCCACCCGCTGGGGGGTGACCCTGCCGATGATCCTTATCGCCAGCCCCGGTCCGGGGAACGGGTGGCGGTTGAGTATTTCCTCGGGGATTCCCATTTCCCTGCCGAGTATCCTGACCTCATCCTTGAAAAGCTCCCTCAACGGTTCAATGAGCTGCAGCTTCATGTGTTTTAAGAGCCCCCCCACATTGTGATGGCTTTTTATGGTCGCCGAGGGGCCCCTGAATGAGGTGCTCTCTATTACATCGGGATAGAGCGTGCCCTGTGCAAGGTACCGGACGCCCTTTATTTTGCCGGCCTCCTCTTCAAACACGCGGATGAACTCATTTCCTATAATCTTTCTCTTCTTCTCCGGGTCTGTAACGCCATTTAATTTCCTGAGGAATCTCTCTCGGGCGTCAACGCACACTATATTCATGTGAAAGTGCTTTCTGAGGGTATGCTCAACCTTCTCAGCCTCTCCCTTTCTCAGCACCCCGTTGTCCACAAAGATGCAGGTAAGCTGTTTGTTTACAGCCTTGTGCATGAGCACTGCCGTAACGGCAGAGTCAACACCGCCGCTGATTGCGCAGACCACCCGGTCTCTGCCGACTTTTTCCCTTATTTCACCTGTTGCAGTCTCTATAAAGGACTTCATCGTCCATGCGGGCCTGCATTTGCAGATGTTGAATATAAAGTTCTTCATTATCCTGGGGCCGTGCTCGGTGTGCGCCACCTCGGGATGGAACTGAAGCGCGTAGAACCTCCGCTTCTTGTCCGCCATTGCTGCAATCGGGGAGTTGTCAGTATGGGCGATGGGGATGAAACCCGGCGGATGCCTCTGTATCCTGTCGCCGTGACTCATCCAGACCACATTGTGGCGCCTGCGGGCCAGGCCCTTAAACAGGTCGGTGAAGTCATCGATCACGAGTTCGGCGCGGCCGTATTCCCTTTTCGCCGCCCTCCCCACCTTTCCGCCGAGGCAGTGCGCCATAAGCTGCATGCCGTAACATATGCCGAGCACCGGTATGCCGAGGCTGAATATCCCTTCATCCGGAAACGGCGCATCCGCGACACCCACCCTTGAAGGGCCGCCCGAGAGGATTATGCCTTTAGGCCCGAACTCCCTGATCCGGTCAATGGAAACATTAAAAGGCAGGATTTCGGAGTACACCCTGTTTTCCCTCACACGTCTCGCTATAAGCTGCGTGTACTGGGACCCGAAGTCAAGGACAAGGATTTTCTCTTTGAATTTCATATCGCTTTCAACCTGTAATCCCCCGCTTCCCCCGTGGGGGGGGTATCCCTTCACCTTATAACCGTTGAACCCTGAACCTTAAACACGGTTTACGGCAGGCTCTCCCCCCCGTTTATGCAACATTGAAGCTTAATCCATGCTGTAATTCGGGGACTCTTTTGTGACAGTGACATCATGGACATGGCTTTCCCGCAGTCCGGCAGGGGTTATCCTCACAAAGCGCGCCTTCCTGCGCAGCTCTTCTATATTCCTGCAACCGCAATAACCCATTCCCGACCTCAGTCCTCCCAGAAGCTGATGCATGCTGGCGGAGAGAAGCCCCTTGTACGGCACCCTGCCCTCAACTCCTTCAGGGACGAGTTTTTTGCTTTCCACTTTATCCTGTGCGTATCTGTCCCTGCTGCCGGCTTCCATGGCGCCGAGGG